>CAMAUH010000235.1 GCA_945861365.1 Candidatus Kuenenia stuttgartensis | reverse complement strand
GGCGGGAGTAGGTGTGTTCGAACTCATCGGGTTCTCCTGGTTGCCGATCGCGGTCGGCGATCGGCGCGGCGCTTACGTGCGGGCGGCCAAGGATTGCCGCCCCGACCTCACGCGTAGGCTTCGATCGGCGGGCAGGCGCACACCAGGTTGCGGTCGCCGTGCACGTCGTTGACGCGCGCGATCGGCGGCCAGAACTTGTGCTCCTTGGTCCACGGTGCCGGGAACGCCGCGCGCTCGCGCGAGTAGCCGTGCTTCCACTCCGCGGCGGTGCAGGCCTCGGCCGTGTGCGGCGCGTTCTTCAGCGGGTTGTCGACCTTGTCGAGCTTGCCCTGCTCGATCTCGCGGATCTCCTGGCGGATGCTGATGAGGGCCTCGCAGAAGCGGTCCAGCTCGGCCTTCGACTCGCTCTCGGTCGGCTCGATCATCATCGTGCCGGCGACCGGGAAGCTGATGGTCGGGGCGTGGAAGCCGTAGTCCATCAGGCGCTTGGCGATGTCACCGACTTCGACGCCGCTGGTCGCCTTCAGCTGCCGCACGTCGACGATGCACTCGTGCGCGACCATGCCGTTCTGGCCCGTGTAGAGCACCGGGAAGTGTCCCTCCAGGCGCTTGGCGATGTAGTTCGCACCGGCGATCGCGACCTGCGTCGCGCGGCGCAGGCCGTCCGGGCCCATCATCGCGATGTAGGCGTAGCTGATCGTCAGGATCGACGCGCTGCCCCACGGGGCGGCGCTGATCGGCCCGATCGCGTGGCTGCCGCCGGTCTTGATGATCGGGTGGCCCGGCAGGAACGGCACCAGGTGCGACGCGCAGCAGATCGGGCCCATGCCCGGGCCGCCGCCGCCGTGCGGGATGCAGAACGTCTTGTGCAGGTTCAGGTGGCAGACATCGGCGCCGAGATCGCCCGGCCGCAGCAGGCCGACCTGCGCGTTCATGTTGGCGCCGTCCATGTAGACCTGCCCGCCGTGCGTGTGGATCAGCTCGCACACCTCGCGGATCGACGTCTCGAACACGCCGTGCGTGGACGGGTAGGTGACCATCAGTGCGGCGAGGTGGTCCTTGTGTTCGGCGACCTTCTTCTGCAGGTCGGCGACATCGATGTTGCCGTTCTGGTCGCAGGCGACGACGACGACCTTCATGCCGCACATCGCGGCGGTCGCCGGGTTGGTGCCGTGCGCGCTCTGCGGGATCAGGCACACCGTGCGCTGCTCGTGGCCGTTCTTGCGATGGAACGCGCGGATCACCGACAGGCCCGCGTACTCACCCTGCGAGCCGGCGTTCGGCTGCAGCGAGCAGCCGGCGAAGCCGGTGACGTCGCACAGCCACGTGCTGAGGTTGTTGAACAGCTTCTGGTAACCCTTGCACTGGTCCAGCGGCGCGAACGGGTGGATCTGGCCGAAGCCCGGCAGCGACACCGGATACATCTCGGTGGTCGCGTTCAGCTTCATCGTGCACGAGCCGAGCGCGATCATCGACGTCGTCAGCGACAGGTCCTTGTGCTGCAGGCGATGGATGTAGCGCAGCAGTTCATGCTCGCTGCGGTAGCGATGGAACGTCGGGTGCGTCAGGTAGGTGCTGGTGCGCGCCAGGGCGCCGAGGCTGTCGGCGGGCTGGTCGACGCGCAGCCGCAGCGGGCTGCCACCGAACGCCGCGAACAGGTCGTGCAGGTCCTGCGTGTCGACGGTCTCGTCGAGCGTCACGCCGAGGCTGCCGTCGCCGAAATCGCGCAGGTTGATGCCCTTGGCCAGTGCCGCGGCCATCGCCGGTGCGGTGCCGTCCTTCGGCCACACGCGCAGCGTGTCGAAGCGGGCGCCATCCTGCACGCGGTGGCCGAGTGCCGACAGGCCGTGCGCCAGGCAGGTGGTCTGGGCGCGCACGCGTTCGGCGATCGCGCGCAGGCCTTCGGGGCCGTGGTAGACGGCATACATGCTCGCCATCACCGCCAGCAGCACCTGCGCCGTGCAGATGTTCGAGGTCGCCTTCTCGCGGCGGATGTGCTGTTCACGCGTGCCGAGCGCCAGGCGCATGGCCGGCTTGCCGGTGGCGTCGATCGACAGGCCGACGATGCGGCCCGGCAGCTGCCGCTGGAACTCCTTCTTCGCCGCCATGAACGCCGCGTGCGGGCCGCCATAGCCGAGCGGCACACCGAAGCGCTGCGAGCTGCCGCAGACGACGTCGGCGCCCATCTCGCCCGGCGGCTTCAGCACGGTCAGCGCCAGCAGGTCGGCGGCGCAGGTCGCGAACGCGCCGGCGGCATGGATGCGCTCGATCGTGGTCGTCAGGTCGTCGATGCGGCCATCGGTGCCCGGGTACTGCAGCAGTGCGCCGAAGTGGCGGTTGGTGAACTGCGCGGCGCGGTGGTCGCCGACCTGGATCTCGATGCCGAGCGGCTCGGCGCGCTGGCGCACGACCGCGAGCGTCTGCGGGTGGCAGTTGACGTCGACGAAGAACGTGTTGGCTTCGTCCTTGCCGTGCAGGCGATGGCACAACGTCATCGCTTCGGCGGCGGCGGTCGCTTCGTCGAGCAGCGAGCTGTTGGCGACCTGCAGGCCGGTCAGGTCGAGGACCAGCGTCTGGTAGTTCAGCAGCGCCTCCATGCGGCCCTGCGAGATCTCGGCCTGGTAGGGCGTGTAGGCCGTGTACCAGCCCGGGTTCTCCAGGATGTTGCGCTGGATCACCGCCGGCGTCAGGGTGCCGTGGTAGCCCATGCCCAGGTAGCTGCGCATGACCTTGTTCTCGCTGGCGAACGCGGTCAGCTCGGCGAGCGCTTCCCGTTCGGTCTTGGCGGCCGGCGTCTGCAGCTCGCCGCGCCAGCGGATCGTGCCGGGGATCGCCTTCTGGGTCAGGTCGTCCAGCGACGTGCAACCGATCGCGGCGAGCATCGCCTGCAGTTCGGGTTCGCGCGGGCCGAGGTGGCGGCTCTCGAAGTTGTCGTGGCGGGGGAACGCGGTGGAGGTGCTGGCCATGTCGGGGTCGGGCTGCCGGTGTGGCCGACAGCGGGGCGAACAGGATAGGGAGGCGGATGCTCAGGGTGAAGGGGTCGGCTGGCGAGCGGCGGGAAACGTCGGTTGCGGCCGGGCGGCAGGTCTGCCAGTGTGTGGGCCATGAGTTCCTGCGCTGCAGGTCCACTGTCGCTGGCGCAGGTCGCGGCCTTCGCGCGCGATGGCTTCGTGGGACCGATCGACGTGCTGACCGCCACCGAAGTCGTCGCGGTGCGCAACGCGGTCGCGGACGTGATCTTTCACCTCGATCGCCACCGCGCCCAGCTCTACGAGGTCGAGCAGGCGTTCACCGAGCGCCCCGGCGAAGTGGTCTGCCACTTCCTCGGCGGCTGGCGGGTGCATCCGGTGCTGCGCGAGCTGGTGTTCGATCCCCGGGTGACGCGGCCGTGCGCGCAACTGCTCGGGGTCACGGCGCTGCGCTTCTGGCACGACCAGGTGTTCGCCAAGCCCCCGCACCACCCCGGCGTGGTGCCGTGGCATCAGGACTACTCGTACTGGACGCGCACGGCGCCGCCGTGCCACATCACGCTGAACCTGATGCTCGACGATGCCGACGAGCAGAACGGCTGCCTGCAGTTCGTGCCCGGCAGCCATCGCTGGGGCCTGTTGCCGAAGCTGCCGTTCGATGCGCCGCTCGAAGCGATCCGCGCGCAGCTGCCTGCCGGTGCGAAGTGGAACCCGGTCGCCGTGCCGGTGCGGGCCGGGCAGGCGACGATCCACCACAGCCACACGCTGCACGGCAGCGACTGCAATCGCAGCGAGCGCTGGCGGCGCGCCGCGGTGTGCAACTACATGGGGCCGGACGTGCGGGTCGTCGATGGGGCCGGGCCGCTGCTGCGCGGTGCGCCGCTGCTGCCGACCGGCGCGCTGGTGGCTGGCGAGCTGTTCCCGCTGGTGCTCGGCGCGCGCGCCTGATCGCCGGAATCTCCGCCGGCCCCGGCGCGCGCGGCACCGATCAGAAGGTGCCGACCGTCAGCTGCAGCGCGTTGGTGCTGCTGATCGCGGTGATGTTGCCGAGCAGGTCGAGCTCGAGCGGCACGTGCTGGTGGAAGAACGACGCCCCGACCAGCGCCGGGTTGTTGCCGAGTCCCAGCGCCGACGTGGCGCTGCCGGCGTTGGGCAGCAGCACGTCGATCAGGTCCAGGTTCGCATACAGCGTGCAGCCGGGCAGGCCTTGCGGCAGCGCCAGCGCGATCGGCAGCGCGGTCGACGTGAAGCCGGTCACGGCCAACACGAAGCCGAACGCCGGCATGCCCGAACTGCTGGCGCGGAACGTGCTGCCGATCAGCGGCCAATTGGTCACGGCCAGCGTGTTGAACCCGCCGCTGCCGCTGCAGCCGGTGCCGAGGGTCACCGCGACCGGCGCACACGACGACCGAACGAGCGCGAGGCGGCTGTTGCTCGCACCGCCGGTGTTCAGGAACTCGCCGCCGACCACGAGGTCGCCGTCGTTGCCCTGGGCGAGTTCGTGCACGGTCCCGTCGGCGCCGGTGCCGAAGGCCGACCAGCTGGTGCCGTTCCAGCGCGCGATGCGGTTGGCGGGCACGCCGCCGGCGCTCGTGAACAGGCCGCCCGCGATCAGGTCGCCGTTGGCGAGCACGCGCAGCGACGTCACCGCGCTGTTCATGCCGGAGCCGAGTGCCGACCAGCTCGAACCGTTCCAGCGGGCGATGCGGTTGGCAGCGGCGCCGCCGGCGGTGACGAACGTGCCGCCGACGACCACGTCGCCATTGGGCAGGATCGCCAGCGCGTCGCCACCGAAGATGCCGAGCCCGGTGCCGAGCACGCTCCAGCTGGTGCCGTTCCACATCGCGATGCTGTTGGCGACCTGGCCGGGCGCGATCGTCTGCGCGAACGAACCGATCGCGTAGAGCGAGCCGTTCGGCGCCACGGCGAGTCCGCGCACGGGGCCATTGAGGCCGGCGCCGAGCCCGCTCCACGACGTGCCGTTCCAGCGCGCGATGTTGGCGGCCGGCACACCGCTGGCGGCGCCGAAGCTGCCCGCCGCGACGATGTCGCCGTTCTGCAGCACGGCCAGCGCCTGCACGTTGGAACCGAACGGTTGCAGCGCATCGATGCCGTTGCCGAAGCCGCTCCACGCGGTGCCGTTCCAGCGGGCGACGCAGTTCGTGGTCACGCCGCCGGCGGTCGTGAACGAGCCGGCCGCGGCGATTTCGCCCGACGGCAGCACCAGCGTGGCGTAGACGTCCGCGTTCATGCCGCTGCCCAAGGCGCTCCACGCCGAGCCGTTCCAGCGCGCGATGCGATTGCTCGCGTTGCCGCCGATGCTGGTGAAGCGGCCGCCGGCGACGACGTCACCGTTGCCGAGCACGGCGAGGGCGGTGACCGCTTCGTTGCTGCCGCCAGCGAACGTGCTGGCCGGCCAGGTGTAGGTGCACTGCGCGTGGCCGATGCCGGCCAGGGTGGCGGCGAGGGCGAAGGTGAGCACGGTGCGGGACGAAGGCTGCGAAGTCGGAATCGGCATGAGGCGGTCGCTCGGGTGGAGACTCGGGAGGCAGGTCAGGCGGCGCATTGTGCCGCGAACCGGCGGGGGCGCCATGCCGTGCTGGTGCGGTCGCGGAGTCTGTGTCGGCTCACTTCGATGGCAGCGCCAACTCGTGCCAGCTGCCGTCGCGATCGCGCCGGCGGATGCGCTGCGCTGCGGTGGGCAGCCAGGTCGGCGTCATCGACAGGTAGCCGGAACCGGCGTGGATCTCGATGGCGCGCACCGTGCCGTCGGCGCCGGTGACTTCGAGGCGCGTGCCGATCGCCAGCGGCTTGCCGGCGTCGGTGGGCAGCGTGGGCGCCAGCCAATCGCCGGCGAGGTGGTGCGCGTGCAGCGGGCCGTCGTTGCGGCTGAACAGCAGGTGCAGGCCCGCTTCGCCGCGGTGCGCGACGAGCGCCTTGTGGTCGCCGAGTTCGACGATGCCGTGTTCGATCGGCGGCACGACGACGAGGCCCTGCGCGGTCGCGCGCAGCACGAGCCCGGTGCCGCCGTCATGGCGCCCGGTCTCCGGCTCCGGTGTGAAGGTGTTCTGCGCGATGACGACCAGGTCGCCGAGCGCCACCATGCCGAAGATCGGTGCGATCTGGGCTCGGCGCGGCAGCGGTTCGATGCGGAACGCGCCCTTGCCGTCGTTGCGCAGCAGGCTGCTCGCCAGCGTCGTCGCCGCCAGCTGGCCGCACTTCGCCAGGTCCTGCGAACCGTAGATGTCGCTCAGCAGCGAACTGGCGAAGCGTTCGTAGGTCGGGAAGCGCGTGGCCAGCACCGGCATCGCCTGGCTGCTGCAACTGCGGCCGCGGACCGGCAGCAGGTTGTCGCCTTCGTACTTCGCCTCGACCAGATCGCGGGTGCCGTTGCCGTCGAAGTCGCCGAAGTAGAGCCGGTACGGATGCTCGGCGTTGGCCTTGTACTTGGTGTTGAGGCCGAGGTTGCCGGCGACGTAGTCGAGATCGCCGTCGGCGTCGGCATCGATGGCGCACAGGCTGTTCCACAGTCCCGTGTGTGGCGCGAGCCCGGCGCTGGCCGTCGCGTCGACGAAGCGTTCGCCGCGTTCGTTGTGCAGCAGGCGCAGCGGTTGCCAATGCGCGGCGACCAGCAGGTCGGGCCAGCCATCGGTGTCGACGTCGGTGAACAGCGCACTGGTCACCATGCCGGCCTGCAGCAGCGCCGGCGCCAGCTCTGCGGTCGCGTCGACGAAGCGGCCGCGGTCGTTGCGGTAGAGGCGGCTCGGCGGCGCGTCCGGGTAGCTGCCCGGCACCAACCGGCCGGCGACGAACAGGTC
>CAMAUH010000234.1 GCA_945861365.1 Candidatus Kuenenia stuttgartensis | reverse complement strand
CGCGGCCTGCGTCGGATCGTCCACCATGCCGGGCGACGATACCCGTCAGCGGGCGCTGGAGGCGACCGCCGCGACGATCGCCGCCAGGTCGAGCGCATCGCCGCCGGCCGCGTCGAACTGCTGGTGCAGCAGGCGGCCCCGCCCATCGACCACCAGCACGCCGCCCTGCTGCCACGGATCGCCCTGCACCTTGCCCTGACGGAACCCGCTTCGCAGCGCGCGCCACGCGTTTCTGAACATGCGCCAGTGCAGCACCGTGAACAGGCCGCGGCGCATGCCCGCCGCCGCGAACGCGCGCTTCTTCGCGTCGCTGAGCACCGGCCACGGCCCCGCGTGCTGGCGCGCGAAGTCGGCCGCCATCGCCGGCAGCCCGGTGCCGACGAAGACGAGGCGTGCGCCGGCAGCCAGCAGTTCGGGTTCTCGCGTGCGCAACTGCGCCGCGCGTTCACGGCAGAACAGTCAACCGAAGTGCCGCAGGAACACCAACACCGTAGCCCGCGGACCGAGCTGCGCGCGCAACGTCGTCGGCGCGCCACCCTGGTCCTGCAGTTCCGCGCCGAGCACCTGGTCGAGATCGATGGCCACGCGCCGATCATGCCGGTGGCGCGCGGCACTACCAGAAGTCGGGCAGTTCCTGCCGCAGCCGGAAGCCGGTCTGCAGCCGGAACTGCTTCGCGTGCGTGCGCAGCTCGAGCTGCTTGTCGCCGAGCTTGCCCTTCACCACCAGCGTGCGGCGCTCGCCGTCGACCTTGCGGCCGCGCTCCCCGTTGCGCAGCAGCAGCGGCGGATCGACCGGCATCACCTTGGTGCCGACTTCGCAGGTCCACGGCTCGGGTGCGGCGGCCTCGCCGGCGGCGGCCGGCGCCCCGGTGCGCGGCTTCACCTGCGCCACCTGGGTCGTCGCATCGAGCACGAACTCGAAGTTGCGCCGCTGCCCGGTCGCCTCGCGCGCCCAGGCGAGCGTGCCGCGGTCGATCGCCAGGAAGCGCCAGCGCGTCGCGTCGGTGATCGGCACCTCGACGCCGTCGAGCAGCATCGCATCGACCGTCCACACCCCGTACAGCGCGCCCTTCTCGCGGCCCTTCATCCACGGCTTCTCGGCGGTGCCGCCGAGATGCGTCAGCAACAGCGAACTGCCGACCCAGACCCAGCCGGCGATGCCGAGCGGCCACGCGGCCCACCGCGAACGCACGACCGCGAGGTCGACCGCACGCGTCGGTCGGTTGCTCACGAACAGCGCCCACAGATTGCCCGCGTAGGGCGCCATCAGCAGCGCCGCGGCCACCAGCAGGTGCGCCGAGTACAACTTGACCGGCACACCGCACAGCCAGTTCAACGCACACACGTTCGTCATCGTCGCGAACGCGGCGACCGCGCCGAGCAGCGCCGTGCGACGCGAAAACAGCAGCAGTCCCGCGAGCACCTCGCAGCCGCCGCCGAACAGCTCGTACGGCTTCGACGCCTGCATGAACGTGCCGACCATCGTCATCGGCCAGGTGTCGCCGATCTCCTGCGTCAGGCGATCGAGGCTCAGTTCGCCGAACTGGCCACCGTAGAACTTGGCGAGGCCATAGCCGAGCATCGTGAACGCGAGGTCGAAGCGCACGAACAGATGCAGCCAGCGCGCGAGCCTGCCATGCCCACCGGGACCGCGCTGCAGCAGCGACCACAGCGAAGCCAGCAGCGACGCGGCGAGCGCGATCACCAACATCCTCGCGATGTCGTGCCCGGTGTCGCCGCTGCCGGTCGGCTGGTGGATCACGCTGTAGGGCGTCAGGTTCCACTCGGCGAGCTGCGTCGTCAGCGGCTGCCAGCCCTGCGTCTCGACCTTGCCGAGTTCCTTCACCCAGTGGCCGAACCAGCGGAACGGCAGCTCGCCGAGCAGCGCGGTCTTCACCCACCCGTCGACCAGGGCCACCACACCCAGCGCGGTCTCCAGCAGCGAGCTGAACGGTCGCGGGAACGCGTAGAGCACGTAGTAGACGAGCAGGAACCGGAAGCCGAACCGCTGCCACAGCGGCCAACCGGCCGCCAGCGGCGGGCCATCCGCGAGCGCCGCGACATCGAATGACAGGACCGTCGGCGCTTCGGCCGCCGAACCACCCGCTGGGTTGCCGTTCATGCGTGCGCCGATCCTACGGGCCCGGTGTGCGATTGTTGGCAGGTGCGCACGCGGCATTTCGCCGACACCAGCGATGGCCTCACTGCACGCGCAGCGGATCGAACGCCGTCTCGGTGTCGCTGGCGCCGAAGCCGTGGGCGGTCAACGCGGTCCACGCCGCCGGCAGCGCCGCTGCGACCTCGACGCCGAGAGCGCGCGCGATGACGCGCTTGCCGACCGGATCGAAGTGCACGACCAGTTCGATCGCGCTGCGGCCGTCCCACGGCAGCGCGGCCTCGGTGCGGTCCTGCGGCCCCGGCCCCAGAAGGACCAGCTTGCGCACGCCGAACTCGATGCCCGCACGCACCTGGTCGCGCCGCGCGTCCGCACCGCCGAGCACGATGCAACCGTTGCGCAGCGGTTTCGCCGCGACGGTGCGCAGCGTCGTCGTGAACGTCGTCGCCACCGTGCGTTCGCCGCGCTGCAGCAGGTAGCCGCCGCGCGCGTTCGCCCACACCCGCCACCGCTCGCCATCCTTGACGACCCGCGCGATGCCGGCCGTCAGCGGGAACGCACCGTCGCCGAGCGTGCCGGTGTCGTCGCCGTACTGCTGCCGCAGCCCCTGCAAACGCGCGCGCAACGTCGCCAGCACTTCCGCCTGCGCCGGATCGGCGGCGAGGTCGGCCCGTTCGTCAGGGTCGCTGCGCAGGTCGAACAGCTCCCACGCGTTCCACTCCGGCTCGTAGTAGTGCACCAGCTTGTGCGTGGCGGTGCGCACGCCGTACATCGCCGGCACGCGGTGCACCGCGTGCGATTCGTAGTAGTGGTAGTAGACGGCATCGCGCCACGCCGTCGGCGGCGCTTCGGCCAGCAGTGGCAGCAGGCTCGTGCCGTGCATCGCCGGCGGCACCGCCACGCCCGCGAGATCGAGGAACGTCGGCGCGAAGTCGATGTTCTGCGTCAGCGCGTCGACCTTGCGCCCCGCCTCGATGCGGCCTGGCCACGCCATCACCAGCGGCATGCGGAAGCTCGGCTCGTCCATCCAGCGCTTGTCGAACCAGCCGTTCTCGCCGAGGAAGAAGCCCTGGTCGCTGCTGTAGACGACCAGCGTGTTCCGCTTCACGTCCGGGTGCGCGTCGAGCCACGCGAGCAGTTCGCCCGTGCTGCGGTCGACGCCGCGCACGCAGCGCAGGTAGTTCTTCAGGTAGCGCTGCAACTTCCAACGCACCAGCTCCTTGCCCTGCGGGTTCTGCGCGCGGAACGCGGCGTCCTCGGCGGCGAACGCGGCGTCCCAGGCCGCCCGCTGCGCGTCGTCCATGCGCGCGCGCTGGTTCGCGTAGGCGCGATCGAGATCCTGCAGCATCGCCTGCTCGTCCGCGGTCGGCGGCAGCATCAGGTCGTAGTGCAGCGTCATGTGCGCACCGATCTCCATCTCGGTGCCAGCGCGCGCCGGCAGGCGACCGGCGTGGTTCGGAAACAGCGTCTTTGGCTCCGGCAGGTCGCCGTCGCGGTACAGGCCGAGTTCGCGCGGGGCGGGCAGCCAGTTGCGATGCGGCGCCTTGTGCTGGCACATCAGCACGAACGGCTTCTGCGGATCGCGCTGCTCCAGCCATTCGATCGCCAGCGCGGTGGTGAGGTCGGTCGCGTGGCCAGCCTTGCGCACGCGGCCGGCCTTGGTCAGGAAGTCGGGGTTGTAGTACTGCCCCTGGTCCGGCAGCACGACCCAGTGGTCGAAGCCGGTCGGCTGCGACTCGAGATGCCACTTGCCGACGATCGCGGTCTGGTAGCCGGCGCGCTGCAGCAGCTGCGGGAACGTCGGCTGCGTGCCGTCGAAGACGTTGCCGTTGCGCGTGAAGCCGTTCGCGTGGCTGTGCAACCCGGTCAGGATCGACGCGCGCGACGGCCCGCAGATGCCGTTGCCGCAATAGTTGGCGGTGAACAGTGCCCCACCGGCGGCGAGGCGATCGATGTTCGGGGTCGAGCCGAACGAGGAGCCATAGGCGCCGATCGCACTGCACGCGTGGTCGTCGCTGAACACGAACAGGATGTTCGGGCGCGAACCGCGCAGCGGCTGCTGCGCCGCAGCCATGGCCAGCAGCGTCGCCAGAACGAGAAGCAGCGGAACGGAGCGCATGCCGCAGACCATACGCGCGAAGCGTGGCTGGCCGATGCGAACCAGCCGTCGTAGGTTGCAGCCCCCATGCGACTCCGACGCCACGCCCTGCTCCTGCTCGGCCTCGCCGCCTGCGCCGCGCCGGCCGACTTCGAGTACGCCGAGGCCGATGCCCTGCCGGGCACCGACCTGCCGACCCGACTCGCGCACGTGTCGCAACTCGACCTGCTTCCGGAAACCACCGGCGACCAGGAACGCTGCTCGTGCGCAGCCGCGCTGACCGGCTACCTGCTGCTCGGTGGCTCGTTCGATGACGCAGCGGCGAAGTTCGGCATCGGCCCCGAGCTGACGTTCGCCAACGTGCACCGCCTGCAGGAAGCGCTGCTGCGCGCCGCGAACGTCGATGGCGAGAACAACGGCGTGCTCGGCAGCACGGTGCCGGAGTACGACGGCGAGGAACGGCTCATCGGCTGGCACCTGAACCCGAAGGACGAGTTCCACCTCGTGCTCGCAGCACTCGACCTGACCGCCGAGCCGCTGCTCGGGCCGACACGGGCGGCGCGGACCGATCGCCGTGCGCGCGTCGCAGCGGCACTCGCGGCAGGCCAGCCGACCGTGTTCGTGTTCGGTTGCCATGGCGGTCTCGCCGACGGCGCGATCGCGCCACCCGATGCGACGCACGAAGCCAACCACTACGCCCTCGCCTACGTCGTCGACGGCCGCGGGTGGTTGTTCGACTCGTTCCGTCAGCCCGGGCGGCTCGCACGCCGCGAACTGAGCGCCGACGAGATGCGTGCCTACCT
This sequence comes from Candidatus Kuenenia stuttgartensis, assembly GCA_945861365.1. GTDB lineage: Bacteria > Planctomycetota > UBA1135 > UBA1135 > UBA2386 > UBA2386. The sequence continues at coordinate 1,779 of CAMAUH010000234.1, read as the reverse complement.
GGACCACAACCCGATCACGCCATACTGGCTGCGACGGGCGGCCATCCCTCGGCGATCGTGAACTTCAGGTAGTTGGACAACCCGAGGTCGGGGAACAGCGGGCAGCCGCGCCGATTGCCCGTGGTAGGTCGCGAAGTCGCGAAACCCCGGGAGGCCGCAGCCGCCGCCCAGCGCGGGGATGCCGGTCGATTCCGTTCGCGCCCGCGCCGAAATCCACCGCCGCAGTCGGCGCGCTGCCTCGCTAGCATCCCGCGCCATGCCGGACCGCAACGACGCAGGGAACGCGAGCGCCGAAGCCCACCACTCCTTCCTGCGCACCGCCCTGCTCGGCTACCTGCCGCTTGCCATCGCGGTTGCGTGGTGCCAGCGCGACTGGATCAACGCCGACCTGGTGTCGTACGCGAGCGTCGCGCACCGCCTGCTCGAGGGCCCGGCCTCCAGCGTCACCGGCTGCTGGTCGCCGCTGCTGTCGTGGCTGATGGTGCCGCTGCTGTGGCTCGGCATCGACGACGTGCTGGCGGCGCGCAGCGTGCTGATCGCCGCCGGCGCGTGCTACATCGCCGCGATCCACCGGCTCGGCCAGCGGCTCGCCCCCAACCACGACGGCGCGTTCGTGCAGGCGGCGCTGCTGGTGTGTGCGGCGCTGCAGGCCGTGCTGTGGAGCGGCTCGATGGTGACCGCCGACCTGGTCGGCAACGCCTGCCTGTTCACCGGCATGGCGGTGCTCGCGGCACCGCGCACGCTGCACTCGGCTCCGCGCGCGCTGTTGGCCGGAGCCTGCTTCGGCCTCGCTTACCTCGGCAAGGCGTACCTGCTGACGTTCCTGGTGCCGATGCTGCCGGTGCTGCTGGGGCTGCTGCGCGCCCTGGCCAACGACCGGTCGCGCACCGAACGGGTCGATGGCGTGTCGATCGCGCAGTGGCTGCGCACCTGCGTGCTGTGCGAACTGGCGATGCTGGCGGTCGCCGCACCGTGGATCGCCGTGCTCACCGAGCACTACGGCCGCTTCACGTTCGCCGAGGTCGGCAAGACCCACCACGCCAACGTCGGCCCCGAGTGGCAAGGCAAGGACCCGATGTGGAACCCGCCGCTGCAACTGCACTGGGTGCTGTTCTTCCACTTCGAGCCGGACTGGTCGCCGCTGCAGTCCTGGCAGCACTTCGTGCACCAGCTGAAGCTGATCGCCGGCAACGGCTCGCGCGTGCTGGTGCACATGGCGGGCTGGCTGCTGCTGGCGATCGTGGCGCTGGTGCGGCGCGGGCGGCAGCGCGGGCTCGGCGCGCAGCTGCCGCTCGATGGCCGCAGCCGCCTGCTGCTGTGGCTGTGCGGACTGTGGGTCGCCGTCTATCCGCTCGGCTATGTGCTGATCGACACCGAACGGCGCTACATCATCCCGACGCTGGCACCGATGCTGTGCCTGCTCGGCCTCGTGCTGTGGGTCAACGTGCCGAGCCAGGCGCTCGCCAGGAGCCGCAGCGCCGCCTTCGGCGTGCTGGTCGGCCTGCTGTTCGGCTGGCAGGAGCTGCGCCTGATCGCGGTCGCGGCGTTCCGCCACAACCAGATGATGCCGCGGTCCACGGCGCAGGCGCTCGCCGACCGCATGCGCGCAGCCGGCGTCGCCGACCTGCCGTTCGCGGCCAGCGACTACCACTCCGGGCTCGGCACGGCCTACCTGGGCCACACACAGGATCGCTACTTCGGCAAGCCGCAGGCGAGCGATGCCGCGGCCCGCGACGCCGAGTTGCGCTCGGCCAGCGTGCGCTGCTTCGTCGAGTTCCC
>CAMAUH010000233.1 GCA_945861365.1 Candidatus Kuenenia stuttgartensis | reverse complement strand
CGCCGCCGTCGCACACGCCCGCTGTCTCGAACTCGAGGGCACCGTCAGCGTGGCGCTCGACGCGATGCGCCAAGCCTGCACCCGCCACCGCGGCAATCTGTACGTGCATCTGCAGGCCGCGGCGATGTTCGATCGCCATGACCTGCTCGACGAAGGCGCGCGCGAACACGCGCTGGCGCGCACGCTGCAGCCCGACGAGTCGAAGCCGCCCGCCGTCGCGGTCGACCTCGAGGGCCTCGGCAATTTCCTCGGCGACGTGGACCGCGTGCTGCGTTCGCTCGAGCCGACGCGCCAGCCGGTGCCACCAGCGAACCGGCCGAACGAACCCGCTACCGGCCGCTGATCACTTCGGGCGGCCTGTCGCGGGCCACAGCCCGAGTGCTGGCACGGCCTGCCCGAGCACCGCGACCGCGTCGAGCCCGAGCCACTGCAGCAGCTCGGCGTAGACGCTGCGGAAGTCGACCGTGCAGCGCACGTCGCCGTCGAGCAGGTCGTCGAGGTCCGGCACTTGCCCGAGCGTGCCGCCGACGCTGCCGCCCATCGCGACGAACACCGGAGCGGCGGCGCCGTGGTCGGTGCCCTGGCTGGCGTTCTCCGCCGCGCGACGACCGAACTCCGAGTGCACCAGCAACGCCACCGACTGCTGGCGCTGGTGGCCGGCGAGGTCGCGCAGGAACGCGTCGAGCGCTGCATCGAGCTGGCCGAGCAACGCCGTGTGCGTCGGCAGCTGCCGCGCATGCGTGTCGAAGCCGCCGAAGCCGACGTGCAGCAGACGCGTACCGAAACCGCTGACCAGCAACCGCGCCGCGAGCTGCAGGTCGCGGCCAAGCGGGGTGTCGGGGTACTCCGCGTGTGGGCGGTAGCGCGCCAACGCGGCCCGCAGGTCATCGGCGAGTTCGATCGCGCGCAGTTGCGTCTGCTGTACGAATGCGCGCAGGTCGCCCGCTGCCGCAGCGCCGGCCACGATCGCGCGCAGCGGCGAGTCCCCCGCCACCGGCCCCGCCGGCGCCGACCACTGGAAGTCCTCGATCGAACGCAGGCTCGGCGCCACCACCCGCTGCCCGTGCAGCGCCAGCGGCACCTCGAGCTGCCCCAGCGCCGCCGCCGGCACGCCGGCACCCTGGCCCGCGAGCCGGTCCGCGGCGCGGCCGAGCCAACCGGTCGTCGCCGCACCGACGCGCTGCAGTTGCGGATCGGCGACCTGCCAGATGTCGCGGCTGCGGAAGTGCGAGCGATCCGGCTGCGCGTAGCCGACGCCGTGCACGACGGTGGCGCGCCCTTCGATCACGTGCCCGTGCCACTTCGCCAGGCTTCCCGGCAACGCGGTGCCATCGCCGAGCGCCAGCGCGCCCTTGCGCACAGCACCGAGCGTCGGCCGCAGCTTCGCGTACTGCTTCGACCCGGTCGGGATCACCGTCGCGAGGCCGTCGTTGCCGCCCTGCAGCTCGAGCACCAGCAGCGACCGTTCGTCGCCGTTCGGCAACCAGCTGCCGAAGGGCCCGAGCGACCACGCCGCGGGCAACGCGCCGAGCGCACGCAGGAACGACCGACGATCGCATCCGGGCATGGTGTTCACAGCAGTTGGTACTCCGGCAGGCACGCGACCGCGTGCAGGACCGCGGCGGCGGCGGCATCCGCATCGGCACCGTGCGCGGCGGCAACGGCGGCCACGGGATCGAGCACCGCGCGCGCCGGCACCGCATCGAGCAACAGCAGGAACGCGGCCTTCGCCAGATCCACGGGCTTCTTCGAGTCGGGCATCAGCGTGCGCGGCGCCGGCGCCAGTTGCTGGCCGCGGCCGGCCAGCAGGTCGGCGACGAAGTTGCTGCGCAGCAACCAGGCAGCCGGCGACAGCCAGGCGCGTTCGCGATGCCAGCCTTCGACCGAAGGCGGTTCGAGCCACGACTCGCCGAGCGCCCCCATCGTCGCCGCCAACTGCGCGGGCTTCGCGCGGCCACCGAGCGAACGCACGGTGCCGAGCACGAACTCGGCGGGCCCCTTCACCTTGCTGCGGTACGCGCGCGGCGAGAAGAACAGCCGGCTCTGCAGTAGCTGCCGGATCGCCGCCCCGACATCGCGGCCGCCCTGTTCGTAGGCGGCGGCCAGCGCGTCGACCTCGGCGCGCTCGGGCTCGGGATGCACGAACCAGCGCAGCCACTTCGCCGCCAGGAACTCGGCCGACTCGCGGCGCACCACCGTGCGCGCGATCACGTCATCGCCGGTCAACGGGCCGCGCGCAGAGAACAGTTCCTTGTCGCCAGCGTCGTGCAGGTGCGCGGCGAAGTGGAAGCGGCCATCGCGCACGTGCCAGCCGGTGAACGCCCGCGCGGCGGCGCGGATGTCGGCTTCGCTGTAGTTGCCGCGGCCGAGCGTGAACAGCTCGAACAGCTCGCGCGCGAAGTTCTCGTTCGGGTTGGCCTTCGTGTTGACGTCGTTGTCGAGCCAGCGCAGCAGCGCCGGATCGCGGCACATCGCGGCCAGCAACTCGTCGAAGACGCCGCTGCCGAGCCGATCGAAGGTCGCCTGCTGCAGCGCCATCGACCGCGGGTCCAGCAGCTTGCGGTCGCTGGTGGCGAAGTGGTCGTGCCAGAACGCCGACAGCCGCAGCTGCAGCTGGTGTTCCCCGTGCAGCACCAGCCAGACGCGCCACGCCCGCACCCGCTGGATGTCGTCGAACGTCAGCAGCTGCTGCAGCATCGCCGCACCATCGGGGCCCGGCGCCGCCAGTTGCGCGACCGCCGCCAAAGGCCCCGCGCGCTGCAGTTCGCGCCGTTTCGCCAGCGACGCGGAGAAGCCGCCGCGCCGCACCAGATGGCCGACCTTGGCCAGATCGAACGGGTCCCCGGCAGTCGGCTGCCACGGTGCGAGCAGATCGTTCATCGCGCCCGCTCCAGCACCAGCTCGGCGCGCGTCACGTCGTCGCCGACATCGAGCGACCACTGCACCGAATGCAGCGCGGCAACCACCGCCTGCACGAGGTCGAAGAAGCGGCTCGCGGCGGCTCGATCCTCGCCTTCGTCGAGCATGCGGCCGAGCTCGACGACCGGCCGGTTCGCCGCCAGCCACGCCGCCAACGGCGCGCCGCGCACCAGCAGGTGATCGCCGGATGGCGACTGCGGCACCTCGCCCGGCGACTGCAGCACCCGCATCGCCGCAGCGTGCGTGCTGGCCACCACGACGTAGCCGCGCTCGATCCACACGGTCGGCGACAACGCCAGGTCCAGCGGCACCGCGCCGGGCCCGCGCCACGGCCCCGGCTCGGCGACGAGGCCATGGCCGGTTTCGGTGCGCATCGGCCGCACCAAGAACATCGCGCGGCCGCGCTGCTGCCGTTCGACGTTGGCGATCGTCGCCAGCATGCGCGCCGCCTGCAGCACCAGTTCCCCGGCGGCGGCCGTGCGCAGCGGTGCCACCAGCGCGAACCCGGGCAACTGCAGCAACGGCACCGGCCCGTCCGCCTCGGGCTCCGGTGGCAGCACGTGCAGCACGAACGGTTCGACGAGCCCACCGAGCAGGTCGTCGACGAACGACGTGCTGGCGCCATCGATGCCGTCGGCGATCGACAGGAAGCTCTGCGCGACGACGGCCTGCGCGGGATCGAGGAACTGCTGCGGCGTGCGCAGCAACTGCGTGAAGCTGCGGTCGAGCCGCAGGCTGGCGACGCCGTCGGCCGGCAACGACAACTCCGCGTGCGGCGCGACGGCTGGCAGCAGCGCACCGAGCGGCGAACCGCGCACGCTCGCGTCGATGCTGGCACACAGCCGCAAGCCATCGGCGGCGTGCAAGGCCAGCGAGCAGCGCGTGCCGCTGCCCAGCGCATGCACGATCGGCGCCAACAGCACCCGCGCCGGTCCGTCGAGCCGTTCCCACGCTGGCCACTGCGAGCCCGCGGCCACCCGCAGCGGCGCAAGGTCGATCGTCGCCTGCAGCGCCGCCGCCTCGCCGAACGACTCGGTGCCCCAGCGGCCCGTTGCGGCACCGGCGGTCGCATCGCCGCGCGTCAGCACGAGGCAATCGCCGTGCGCACGCACCCGCCAGCCGCTCGCGTGCTCGCCGCACCAACGCCGCGCCGCGGCGGCATCGCCCGGGCGCAGCACCACCACCGGCTGCGGGCCTCCGGCAGCCAGTTCGAAGCCGAGCGCCGCACCACCGCGCGCCATGCGATCGGCGAAGGCCCCCACGTCGCCATCGCAGAACGCGCGCACCATCGTGATGCCGATGCCGAGCTGCGCGCGCACCGCGTCGGGAACGCCCGCTGGCACCGGCCCCAAAGCCGCCAGCAGCGCCGTGACTGCGGCCGGTGGATCGACGCAGCGCACCACCGCCACCGCCGTGTCGGGCATCGCCGCGAGCCACGGCGCCGCCTGGGCCGGCGAAACCGCCGCCGACCAGCCAGCAACCGCTGCCGCAACGGGCAACCACCGTGGACAAGGCTGGCTTGGCATGAGGCGGCACACCATAGCGCGGCCCGCGGCGTCCCTGAACGAGCCGCCCCACCCGACAAGTCGCAAGTGCCGAGGGTGTTGCCTTCGCCGTGCGGGTTACTATTGACCGGGTAGCTCCCCGGCTGCTCCCTCCAAGAATGCGTCCCCGCGAACTCTTCGTGCTCTGCAGCATCGTCTGTGTCGGCCTTGCCACCGGCATCCTGATGCTCGGCGAGGAGACGCACGCCGGCATCGAGCCCGAGGGCTTCACGGCGACGACAGCACCGATCACCGACGTCGCCGAACCAGCCCCTCCGGCCCCGGTGGCCGAGCAGGGCACCGTCGAGGTCCCGCGGCCAGCCGTCGCGCGCGACACCACGGCCGAAACGGTCGGTTGGACCAGCGGCACGATCCGCGGCGACATCCAGCTGGCGGTGTCGGTGATGGACAAGCTGACGACGATCTCGGTCGTCGTCGAAGAACAGCGCAGCATGATCGGCGCCGACAACACGTTCGTGCGGCCGACGCGGATCCAGATGCCGGTCGAACGCGGCATCGGCACGCCGACCTTCGAAGTGCGCAACGTGCCCTTCTCCGAGTACCCGTACGTGGTGTCGGTGCTGGCCCCCGGCCTGAATGGCGGCCGCCGCGTGCTGACGGTCGACCCGCAACACGCGCTGGTCGACAACGTCGTGCTGACGATCACGCCGGGCACGCCGTTCTCCGTGCTGGTGCGCGACCAGGACGCGATGCCGTACCCGGGCATCGACGTGCGCATGCTGCCGGTCGGCGATCCGCTCGGCCGCGGCAAGCACGCCGGCAAGACCAACAACTTCGGCAGCGTGCTGTTCGACTGCGTGCTCGCCGGCGACTACCAGGTGATGTTCTCGGTCGATGGGCAAGCGATCACCGAGACGCAGACGATCACCGTGCAGCCCGGCTCGCGCACCGTCGTGCAGGGCCAGAGCCACGCGGTGACGATCGCGCGCGGGGTGCCTGTGCAGGTCGAGGTCGCCGACCGTTCCGGCTACGCGATCGCCGACGTGAAGGTGACGGCAACGGCCAAGGACCGCATCAAGCTGACGGCGCTGGAACTGAACACCAACGGCATCGGCCGCTGCCTGTACTCCCACCTGCAGCCCGGCGAATGGCAGCTGACGATCGAGAAGGCCGGTTTCGAACGGAAGGACTTGCCGTTGACCGTGCAGTCCGGCGTCGAACCGGACCTGATCCGCGTCGTGCTGGTGCCCACGCGCTGAGAGCCCGAGAAGAAATGATGGTACGGGCTCTCAGGTTGCCCTCTGTGGCCGCATTCACGGCCGCGCAGAGTTCGAGAACCCGGTTGTTTCTCAAACCCTGAGCCGTCGACCGAGTGCGTAGGAGCGATGCCGAAGCCTGCGCTTCTACGGCCCGCATCCCCTCGCTAGAGTCCTCGCCCGAATCTCATGGGCCAACCGATCGTCGATCTGCAAAGCCTCGACCTCAGTCGCAACGTCATCGCCGACGAAGAACTGCGGCACTGCCTGCCGCACCGCGACTTCTTCCAGCTGCTCGATGGCATCTGCCACTTCGACCGCGAGCGCGGCATCGCGGTGGGCTACAAGGACTGGGACAGCAATCCGTGGTGGGCCAGCGGCCACGTGCCGGGCCGCCCACTGATGCCGGGCGTGCTGATGATCGAAGGGGCTGCGCAGATCGCCACGTTCCTGGTCAAGCAACTGAGCGGTTGGACGAAGGACCAGATGATCGGCCTCGCCGGCCTCGATGACGTGCGGGTGCGCGGCCAGATCGTGCCGCCGGCGCGCGTCTACTTCGTCAGCGGCGACGTGAAGATCTCCGGCCGCCGGCTCGCCAAGATGCAGGCGCAGGTGTTCTGCAACGGGCAGATGACGATGGAGATGGCGGTGATGGGAGTCATGTTGTGACCGCGCGGTCGCGGCGCCACGACGCATGACGCCGCCGCCGATGCCGCGCTGGTTCTGGCTGTTGCCGCTGCTGGCGATGGCCGCGTGGTGGCCGATCGAACCGTACTGGCAGAGCGACGACTTCCTGGCCGTGCACTACGCGCAGCACGGCAAGGACGTGCTGCACGACTTCGTCGGCCCGCAGTACGCCGCGACCGACGTGTGGTTGTTCTACCGGCCACTGATCACGGCGAGCTTCTGGCTCGAACAGCAGCTCGGCGGTGCCTGGCCCCCGCTGTCACACTGCAGCAACGTGCTCGCGCACGGCATCAGCACGCTGCTGGTTGCCCTGCTGTGGCGACGCTTCGCCACCGACCGGCAGGCGTTCGGCGCCGCCCTGCTGTGGGCGATGCTGCCCTCGCACGCGGGCTCGATCGCCTGGGCGGTCGGCCGCGTCGACAGCCACACCACCGTGTGGTGCCTGCTGGCGCTGCTGCTGTGCCTGCGCGCGCAGGA
>CAMAUH010000232.1 GCA_945861365.1 Candidatus Kuenenia stuttgartensis | reverse complement strand
GAACGACCACTTGCCGGCGTCGTCCTTGCTGACGACCAGCTTGTCGCCCGGCACGATCTGTCCGCGCTGCTCGTCGATCGAGTAGTTGTCGAACGTGATCTTGGCGATGTCCCAGGCCGAGGCCTTCAGCAGGTCGGTCTCGATCCAGTCGGCGAACTTGGTCGACACCTCACCTTCGATCTTGGTGCGGTAGACGCGCTTCTTGTCCGGCACGCGCACGTAGAACACGCCCGGCTTGTTCTCGACCTGCTTGCCGATGATCAGGTCGGCGAGCACGTTGCCGGCGCTGTCCTTCATCGAGATGCGCTTGCCGCGCCCCGCGGTGTCGGTGCCCGGATCGAGCGGATCGACGACACCGAACTCGACGTGGCGGCCCTTCGCGTCGCCGACCACCGCCTGCTTCTGCAGGCCGATCAGCATCGCCGCGGCCTTGCCCATGCGGTCCTTGGCGTCCGCCGCGTAGTTGCCGTGCGACGGGATCGTCCAGCGGCCCTTGTCGTCGCGCTTGACGACGAACGGGAACGCAGCGCCCGCACTCTCGCGGAACTCGACGACCTGCAGCTCGGCGACCTGGTCGGCCGCACGCTTGACGGTGCCGCCAGCCTCGCTGTCCTTGAACGTGGGGAAGAACTCTTGGCCCTGGTCATCGAACTGTTCGGGGCTCACCGCGCGCGGACCAAGCGACAGCGCGATCAGGGTCAACCCGACCGCAGCACCGACGGTGATACCAGTCTTCAGGATCTCGCTCATCAGACACCTCCGACACGGCGGGCAGCGGGCACGATCGCCGCTGCGCGCGAGTTACGACGCAGGAACGTGACGACGCCGAGCAGCATCGGCAACAAGACGCTGAGACCGAGCGCGCCCCAGCGGTAGACGGAATGGATGACGTGGCGGGCGGCATCACGATCGTGCGATGCCTCCTCGAGCTTGCGCTTCTTCTGCTCCTCGATCTTCGCCTTCTCGTTCTCGAGCTTGCGCTGCTCGACCTGCTGCACTTCGACGATCTTCACTTCCTTGGCTTGCTCGTCGAGCGCGGCGTCGTCCTTGATCTTGGCGACGGTCTGGTCGAGGCGGCCCTGCGCATCCTTCAGCGCATCGGCGGCGTCGGCCTCGGCCTTGTCCTTCTCCTGCGTCCACTTGTCCTCGAACGCGCGCTGCGCGTCCTCGACGGCGGTCAGCTTGCGCAGGATCGGGCGCCGCTTGCGCAACTCGATCAGGCTCTCGTCGCCGGCCAGCGTGTCGATGCAGTTCAGCACGAACGTGACGTTGTCGAAGCTGAGGTTCTGGTCGGTGTACTGGCGGCGGATCTGGAAGAACTGGTTGCTGACCATGTCGAGGTCGGCGACGTAGATGACGTTGACGCCCTTCGTCTGGCCCTCGGCCGGCTTGCCCTGCACGCGCGCGGCGAGCAGCAGGTCGGCGTTGCGCCGTTCGTGGCGCGCGGAGGGATTCAGCTGCGGGCCGGTGCCGAAGAAGTCCATCTGGAACAGCTCGGACTTGCGCACGATGCCGTTCGCCTCGCCACTGACCGCCGGCTCACGCGAGCGCAGCAGCGGCGTCACCGTGGTGCCGTCCTTGTTGCCGGCGCTGACGTGGCCGCCCATCAGCATGACGATGTTCTGCAGGCCCTTGGTGATGGGGCTCTCGTCGGCGAAGCCCTTGCCGCGCACGAAGACGAACTCCTCGCGCAGGCGACCGCCGGGGAACTTGCGGTAGCTGAGGTCCCACACGATCTCGCCGGGATGGAACTGCAACCCGAACGAGCCCAGCAGGCCGGCGTAGTTGCCCTTCTCCGGGCCGCCGCCGCCCATCATGCGCGCCTGCATGCCGCCCTTCTGGTCGTCCTGGGCGGTGCCCGGCGCATCCAGCGGTGCGGGGTCTTCGAGCAGCAGGGTCGGGTTGCCGGCGGCGATCCAGCGCTGCAGGCGATCCATCTTCTCCTGCTCCAGCGAGCTCGGCTGCGGCACGACGAGGCAGGTCAAACCCTCGGGGTAGTCCTTCTCGGCGTCGACGTTCTCGAGCTTGTACTGCTGCTGCAGTTCGTCGGCGATCAGCCAGCGCTGCTTCTGCCGGAAGGTCTGGAAGTCCATGCCGCCGATGAACTCGACGTCGGTCTTCAGGATGCCGACCTTCTTGCGGCCGCCACCGGCGACGGTGCGGATGCTGCGCATCAGCTCGTACTCGAGCGGCACCGCCGGCTCGATGAACGCGTTGACGACCTCGTCGGTGCCGCACTGCACGACGAAGCCGAGGAAGATCTGCTTCTCGGCGATCGCGCCGCCTTCGAGCTCCATCGCCACCATCTGCGGGCGGATGCCGAAGTTGGTCTCGGCCTCGCGCGCTTCCGGCGAGTACGGCTGCGGGATCACGATGCGCTTCTCGACCGCGTTGCCGCCCATCGAGTCGAACTGGTCGACGAGGTTGAGCAGCAGGTTGCGCTGCTGCACGAACTGCTCGGGCACCTCTTCGCTGACGTAGGCCGTCACGTAGACCGGCTTGTCCTTGTCGAGGCTGGCCAGCAGCTGCCGCGATTGCGTGCCGAGCGAGTGGATGCCCTCGAAGGTCGCGTCGACGCGCGGCAGCACGTTCATGCCGATCACGGTCAGCGCGACCGAGCTGACGCCGAGCCCGAGGAAGCGCACGACGCCGTGCAGGTCTTCGCCATCGCGAGCGCGGCGGCGCGACAGGATGGCGAGGCCGAACTGGCAGAACGCCACCGTCATGCCGAGGAACAGCAGGAAGCCGGACGCCGGCAGCATGCCGCGCGCGAACTCACGGAACTGGCCGAGCGGGCCGATCAGGCTCCAGTTGGGGAACCCGATCAGGCTCATCAGCGAGCCGTTCAGCAGGTAGGCGAGGCAGAACACCGTCGACAGCAGGAACGCGATCGTCGCCGACTGCGTCAGCTGCGTGCCGATCGTCGACACCGCGACCAGCGACACGCCGATCAACCAGTAGCCGACGTAGTTGGCGAACAACTGGCCCCAGTCCGGATTGCCGAGCACCACCAGCGCGAGCGGCAGCACCAGCGAGAACGCCAGCGACGCCGTGTAGATCGCGACGTAGGCGAGGAACTTGCCGGCCTGCAGGTCGAGATCCTTCGCCGGCAGCGTGAACAGCAGCTCCTGGGTGCCGTTGGCGCGTTCGCTCGACCACATGCCCATCGTCGCCGCAGCGACGAAGATCGCCGCGATGAACGGGAAGTAGGCGTTGAGCGTGTCGAGGTTGGCGAGGTTGTTCTGGAAGAACGCCTGCGGCCACATCATCACCCAGCAGGACGCACCGACGAACAGGATGATGAAGAGGTAGTTCGCGGGATTGCCGAACCAGCTGCGCAGGTCGCGCCTGGCCACGGCGAGAACGATGTTCTTGTTCATGGCGAAGGTCTCAGGCTTGCTTGGTCAAGTTGTGGAAGGCCTGGTCCATCTGGCCGCCGCCGCGCGCCTTGAACTCGGCCGGAGTGCCGTCGAACGCGAGCTTGCCTTCGCTGACGAGCAGCACGCGGCCGGCCATCGCCTCGACTTCCTGGAACAGGTGCGTCGACAACAGGATCGTGCGCGTCTCGCCGAGCTTCTTGACGAGCTCGCGCACGTGGCGGATCTGGTTGGGATCGAGGCCGGTGGTCGGCTCGTCCATGATCAGCACCTCGGGATCGTGCAACAGCGCCTGCGCCATGCCGACGCGCTGCTTCTGGCCCTTGCTGCAGGTGCCGATCGGCTTGTCGAGCAGGTCGACGAGGTCGCACTCCTTGGTCACGAACGCGATGCGCTCCGCCAGCCGCTGGGCCGACAGGCCGCGCGCTTCGCCGAAGAACGACAGCAGCTCGCGCGCCGTCATCTCCGGATACAGCGGGCCGTTCTCGGGCAGGTAGCCGAGCTTCTCGGCCGCGCGCACGCGGTCGGTGACGACGTCGAGGCCGCACAGCCGCGCGGTGCCCGACGTCGGCGCCAGGTAGCCGGTCAGCACCTTCATCGTCGTGGACTTGCCGGCGCCGTTCGGGCCGAGGAAGGCAACGACCTCACCGCGGCGGATGGTGAAGGAGAGATGGTCGACGGCGGCAAAGGACCCGTAGTGCTTGCACAGGTCCACCGCCTCGATCATGGGTTCACGTTCGGTCATGGGATGACGGATCGAGGGATCGATGGGTGATCGAAGGCCGAAAGGAAAACGCACACGGCCCCACCGACGACGCGACGTGCGTCAAGGGGCCACAAAGGGGGCGACACCCTTAGCCGGTGGGTCCGGGCGGCGCAACGAGTCGGCCTCCCAGGAGCGCTGGAAGGTCAGCCGGTGGCCGCCGAAAAAACGGCGCCGGACGATCCTCGCGCGACAGAACTCCGCAGACCGCCCTGATCAGGGCCAGCGGGTGTGGCCGAACCCGTAGCCATAGCCGTAGCTCCAGCCCAAGCCGTAGTATGGCCCGAACGCCCCCCAGTAGTACGGCGACGGCGACACCGCCTGCTGGCGCGGCCCGAACGGCGTCACCTGGGCCAGCGCGCGCCGTTCGCCGGCCAGCACCGCGAAGCGGATCGAGAAGCCCTCGATGTGCCGCGGGGCGTCCGCCGTCGGCTGGAAGAACGCGTCGAGGCGCGCCGTGGCGCCCGGCGGGGCATACCCGTCGCCGTCGATGCGGACTGCAGCGAACGGCGCCTGCAGCAGGCCGTCGACCACCATCTCCTCGCACTGCAGGCTGGCCAGTTCGAGCTGCAGCGGCTGGTCGCCGGTGTTCTCGAGCTCGAACCCGATGTGCACCTGCACGACCTCGTCCTCGTTGTCGTCGTAGCGGGCGCGCGCCCCCTCCGACCACAACCGCACCTCACCGACCGCGGCCAGCCCCGGCTCGGCCGCCGGCACCGCGTAGCCGGCGGCGGGGTGGCCCTTCGGCCCGGAGCCATTGACGTGTTCGCGCGGCGTGAAGTAGCGCGGGCTCCAGCAGGCGGCCTGCAGCAACAGCAACGGAACCAGGAAGGCGGCGCGCATGCGTGCCTTTTCGCGGGGCGCGCGCGCGCTGGCAAGCGGGGGCCGAGCACGACAGGACAGGGCGGCGATTGCGCCCTGGGGCGTATACGCCGCCCGCCAGCGGCGCAGGGCCCGTCGGAACGTGTGCGCAAGCGCGGCTTTCGCGAAAGTCGAGGCGGCGGCGAGCCCTTGCAACGGAACGATGACCACTCGACTCCCCAAGCTCTCCCGTTCGTGCATCGTCACCGGCCTCTGTGCGGCGTTCGCCGTGGCGCAGAACGCGCAGCCACCGGCCGAAACCGAAGGCAACAAGACCGGCTTCCTGACCGGCCTGCGCGGCTTCGAGAAGTTCCACGAGCCGGTCGGCCAGCCGCTGTACTTCGAGACGCCGTTCAACGACACCGGCGTGAAGGCGCTCTACATCCGCCACAACTTCGCCAAGAACTCGGCGCTGGCCGGCGGCAACGTCACCGTCTACGCGCTGCAGGCGCGCGCGGCGCTGACCGAGCGCCTCGCGTTCATCGCCACCAAGGACGGCTACTCGGAGATCGAGACCGGCACGTTCGGCAATGACGAGGGCTGGAACGACGTCGCCGCCGGCCTCAAGTACGTCGCCATCGCCGACCGCGCCAACGACTTCGTCGTGACGCCCGGTGTGCGATACATGCTCAGCAATGGCCGCAAGCTGTATGGCGTGATCAATGGCACGACCAAGGAGCTGAGCCCGTTCGTCAGCGTCGCCAAGGGCTTCGACCGCCTGCACTGGATCGGCAATGCGACACTGCGCGTGCCGACCGATTCCGACAAGGGCAACACGGTCGGTCATTGGGACCTGCACGTCGACTACGACCTCAATCCCGACTCGCAGGCGGTGTTCGCGCCGGTGCTCGAGCTGCACGGCCTGCACTATCTCGACGACGGCCAGGTCGGCCTGCCGATCGGCGGCGGCGACTACACGAACCTCGGCTCGCAACCCAACTCGCACTTCGTGTGCTGGGCCAGCGCCGGCTTCCGCTTCGAGATGCTGACCAAGTACGAGGTCGGCTTCGTCTACGAGTTCGTGCTGACGGACGCGGACAAGGACATCTGGAAGGATCGCGTGACGATCGACTTCTGCGTCCGCCTGTGAGCCGCGCCGCCGAACGCGGTCAGCGCAGCCGATAGACCGCCAGTTCCTGAGCGCCCGCGGTCCGCATGACGAAATCGTGCGGACACGCGCGCAGCACCGCGGCGGGATCGCCCATGCCACCCGCCAGCGCTGCATCGAGCGGCGTCGTCAGCACGAGGATCGTGCGCAGATCGCCCTGGCGCCGCAGCGCCTGCAGGTTTGGCGCGCGGCGGAAGAACGCGTCGGGGCTCAATGCCGCATGCCCCATCGCCACCAGATGCTGGGCCGGCGTCGCCACCCACAGCGTGGTTGCCGCGTCGTTCTGGTCGGCTCGCAGCAGTTCGTCGATCGCCGCGGTCACCCGCGCGGCGGTGGCGGCCGGCATCGCCTCGTCGCGCGCGACGGTCGCGAGCCGCAGCGGCACGAGGCCGAGGCACAGTGCCAGCAGCCCCCACGCCGCCCGTTCGCCAAAGCGCGCCACCAACCACAATGGCGCCAACGCGGTCAGCCACGCGATCGGCAGGAACAGGCGCAGCGAGATGACTTCGCGCACGTCGCCGAGGAACCACGCCAGCGTCAACATCGTCACCGCGAGCACGGGCCACACGAACAGCCGTTCGGCCAACGTCAGCAGCCCGGCCCGGGCGCGCACGGCGAACGCGACGACCGCGAGCCAGGCCAGCGCGCCGGGCAGTGGATTGGCGAGTGCCGGCGCGAACCATTCTGACAGGAACGGCCCGGTGTGCGCGAACAGGTGCTCCAGCGCCAGCAGCGGGCGGCCGGCGGCTTCGGGATAGAACTTG
>CAMAUH010000231.1 GCA_945861365.1 Candidatus Kuenenia stuttgartensis | reverse complement strand
GAAGTCCGGCAGGTCGCCGATGACCACGGGCCCTTCGATCTGCGCCAGCAGCGCCAGCCCCTTGTCGAGCAACGCCAGCCGCGCCGGCCCTTCCTCGCCGCGCACGTGGCCGTAGGCGAACCAGAACGGGAAGTCGATCGCGAGCACGTAGTCGGGCTTCTGCTTGTGCACGCTGGCGATCTGCTTGCCACCGAGGCCCTCCGGATCGGTGAACATCTGCATCATCTCGAGCGTGCCGTAGGTCGTCGCGCGCGCGTGCTCGCCGCACCATGCCTTCAGCAGCTGCTGCATCGTCACGCTGTCGCCGGGCTCCTTGCCGCCGAACAGCGGCCCGTCGCGGAACCCGGCACTGACGCTGGCGCCGATCACGTGCAGGCGCGGCAGCTTGGTCGCAGGCGGGGTTTGCGGTGCTGGCTCCTGGGCCAACGACGACGCAGCGAACAGCAGGAACGACGCGATGGCGGTCAGCAGGCGCATGCAGTTCTCCTCGGGGCTTTCAGCGCAGCGACGCCAGCACCAGATCGTGCACCGCGCGCCGCACCGCGGTGATCTTGTTGTTGACGCGGCTCGGATGCACGCGGTTCGTCAGCAGCACGACGCACAGGTCGTGCTGGGGATCGCACCACAGCGACGTGCCGGTGAAACCGGTGTGGCCGAACGTGCCCGGCGGCACCTTGCTGCCGCCGTAGCCGCCGTCGGACAGCCGCTGGAAGCCCAGGCCCCGCGTGGTGTCGTCGCCGATGCCGGTTGGCGCGACCGCGCGCGCGACGAGTTCGCTCGGCAGCACCTGGCGGCCGCCGGCCAACATCGCGACGCCGTAGCGCAGCACGTCCTCGCCACACGCGAACAGGCCGGCGTGGCCCGAGATGCCACCCATCGCGAACGCATTCTCGTCGTGCACGAAGCCGCGCACGACGCCGCCGCGCTGCTCGTCGCGTTCGGTCGGCGCCGCCCCCGCCTGCGGCGCCCCCGCGGTCGGCACGAAGCCGGCGCTCGTCATGCCGAACGGCGTCAGCACCGCGCGCTGCACGAACGCCGCGAACGGCTCGCCACTGCAGGCCTCGACCACCGCCATCAGCAGCACGAAGCCGAGATCGCTGTAGACGACGCCGGTGCCCGGTTCGCTCATCAGCCCTTCCGCCGCCGCGGCGGCGACGATCGCGTCCTTGCCGCGCAGCGTGCGGTAGTAGCGCTCGTAGGCCGGCAAGCCGGCCTGATGCGCCAGCAGATGCCGCACGGTGACGCGTTCCTTGCCGGTGCCGGCGAACGCGGGCAGCCACTTCTGCACCGGATCGTCGAGCGACAGCTTGCCCGCGGCGACCAGGGCCAGCACCGCCGGCGTGGTCGCGCAGACCTTCGTCAACGACGCCAGGTCGTAGCGGGTCTCGAGCGCGACCTCCGGATCCTTGTCGTCGTAGCCGAGGCGCCCGACCGCGACCTCGGCGACCAGTTCGCCGCGCCGCGCCACCAGGCAGACGCCGCCGGGGAACGCGCGTTCGGCGACCGCCTTCGTCAGCACGTCGCGCAACTGCTGCGGCAATGCGGGATCGAGTTCCTGCGCCGCCGGCGTGCTGCGCGGCACGGCTTGGCCAGGAAGGCGGGTCGAACCGCTGCCAGCCGCCGCGACGCCCGGGATCGTCACCGGCAGCCGACCGGTGATCGCCGCCTCACCGTGCAGCGCACGCGCCACCGCACGTTCGACGCGCTCCGTACTGACGAACGCAGTGACGTAGGCGTCCGCGTGCGGCAGGTTCTGCACGAGGTAGGGATTGCCGAACGACACCGCGACGACGCGCTGGGCTGGCGTCAACGCTTCGAGCACGGGCCGCAGCACCGGCGGCACGCCGACGCCGCCTGCGTACTCGCGCACCTTCACGTGCAACGCCAACACCACCGTCGCCGCCGCCCCGATGCGCACACAGGCCGCCGCGACCTCGTCGGGGCTGCTGGCGCCCGACAGCCGGATCGCTTGCCCGCCGAACCCCAACGCCGGCCCGAACGCGAGGCCTTGCCCCTCGTCCTTGTCGACCAGCGTCACCAGCACTTCGCCAGGGAGACCGGGCTTCTGATGCAGCGGCAACACGCCATCGCGGTCGCGCACCAGCACGAGGCCACGTTGCGCGATCGTGTCGGCGATCTGCTCGCTGGCCGGCGTGCGCAGCTGCGCGCGCCAGTCGGCCGCGATGCGGCCACCGCCCGCCAGCAAGCCGACCTTCGCTTTCGCCCGCAGGATGCGCAGCACGGCGTCGTCGAGCCGCGCCATCGGCACGCGTCCGCTCTGCACTGCTTCGACCACCGCCGCGCGCGCGGACATGGGATCGGGCGGCATCAGCAGCACGTCGGCGCCGGCCAGCAGCGCGCGCACCGCGACCTCCGCCGGCGCAAACGCGTTCTGCACGCCCTTCATCTCCAGCGCGTCGGTGACGACGAGGCCCTGGAAGCCGAGTTCGTCGCGCAGCACGCCGCCGAGGATCGTGCGGCTCAACGTCGCCGGCACCGCCGGATCCTCGCCGAGGCCGGGTACGCCGAGATGGCCCGTCATCACCGCTTCGAGGCCTTCCTGCGCTGCCGCCGCGAACGGCCGCAGCTCGACCGCGCGCAATCGCGCGCCGTCACCCGGCACCGTCGCCAGCGCCAGGTGCGAATCGGTGTCGACGTCGCCGTGGCCAGGGAAGTGCTTGCCGCACGGCAGCAGGCCCGCACCGCGCACGCCGCGCGCGAACGCGCTGCCGAGCTTCGCCACCGACGCCGGGTCCTCGCCGAAGCTGCGCACGTTGATGATCGGGTTCTGCGGGTTGCTGTTCACGTCGAGCACCGGCGCGAACACGAAGTGGAAGCCGAGCGCCTTCGCCTCTTCGCCGGTCACGCGCCCCATCGCTTCGGCCAGCTGCGCCGAACCGGTCGCGCCGACCAGCATCTGGTTGCCGAGTTCGGTGGCACCCTGCAGCCGGAACCACACGCCGCCTTCGAAGTCGCCGGCCAACAGCAACGGTACCTGCGCGGCCGCCTGCAGCTTCGGCACCAACGTCGCGGCATCGTCGACGGTGCCGAGGCTGAGGATCACGCCGCCGAGTCCGGCATCGCGCACGTGCGCGAGCAGTCGTTCGTGGTTCGCCACGCCGTCGACGATGTCGGCGCGCGACAGGCTCCACACCATGAACAGCTGGCCGGCCTTCTGTTCGAGCGACAGGCGGGCCAGCAGGGCGGTGGCGGCATCGTCACCCTGCGCGAGGACGGCAGCGGCGAACAGGAACGGAACGGCGAAGCGGGCGGCGTGCACCGCGGCAGCCTACTCGCTGCGCGCAGCCGACCAACGCCGCAGCCCTTGCCTCAACCGGCGGCGACGCTGCCGTCGAGTTCGCGCGCCGCTTCGCGGTCGAGCAGGACCAGCGCGCTGCCGTGCCGCCGCACGACACTCGCCGGGCACGCCGGGTCGATGCCGCCTCTCAGCATCGCGCGCACCGCCGGCGCCTTGGCCGCGCCGAATGCACACAGCACCAGCCGCCGCGCCTGCAGGATCGTCGCGATGCCGGACGTGACCGCCTGCGTCGGCGGCTCCTGCGGCGCGAAGCGGGCGCGCGCATCTTCGCGCGTGGTCGCCGCCAACGTCGTCACGTGGAAGCCGCGGTCGAACGGCGTGCCCGGCTCGTTGAACGCCAGGTGGCCGTTGCGGCCGATGCCGAGCAGCTGCAGCTGGACACCGCCGGCGCGCTGCAGACGTTCGTCGTGCGCGCGCAGCGAGGCCGGCGTGCCGTCATGCGGCACCGGGAAGAACGTGCCGCGCGCCAGCATCGCCAGCAGGGCCGGGCAGTTGGTGCCGAGTTCGTGCACCATGCCACCGGCGCGATCGGGTGCGAACCCCAGGTACTCGTCGAGGTGCGTCGCGCGCAACGCATCGGCGGCGATGCGACCCTGCTGCAGTTCGACGGCGAGCGCCTGCAGGAACGCGGTGAAGGTGCCGCCGGTCGCGAAGCCCAGCAACGGCGTCGGTTGCCGCAGCAGCGCCCGCACTTCGTCGAGCAGTAGCGGCAGGGCAGCAGCGGCGTTCGGCAGGATGCGGACTTCGGGCAGGTTCGCGCTCATCGGGCGCGGCACTGTGCAGAACACCGCGACCGGCGGCAAGCACGCGGCAGACTGCGCCCGCGCGAAATGCCGAAGCCCGCGATTGCACCGGCCAGCACCACGCGACAGCCTGTCGCCGATGCATCCGACGTCACCGCCGCCCCGCTCCCGCTGGGAGACCGCCGGGGTGTTGGCCTTCGTGCTGATGGGACTCGGCCTCGGCATCCGGCTCGTGGTCGAGCAGGTGCGGCGCGGCCACGTGCAGCGACAGAACGTCTGGAGCGACGTGTTCGCGCCGGCCGCCGAAGCGTTCGTCGCCGGCGGCGACCTCTACACGCAGGACAGCGGCTTCCGCTATCCACCGCTGGCAGCGGCGCTGATGGTGCCGTTCACGTGGCTCGGCCCGCTCGGCGGCAGCATCGTGTGGCGATGGCTGCTGCTGCTGGGACTCGGCCTCGCCGTGCGCAGCTGCCTGCGCGCCGGCTTCCCGTTCGCACTGACCAGCCGCGAACGCGGCGTGTTCTGGCTCTTGCTGATTCCCGCCGTGATCGGCAGCGCCAACATCGGCCAGCCCAACACGCTGATCCTCGGTGCGATGCTGTGGTCGTCGCTGGCGGTGCTGCAGGCGCGCCATGCCGCGGCGAGCCTCGGCGTGCTGACCAACACCACGCTGAAGGTCTATCCGTTAGCGCACGGCCTCGTGCTCGCTGCCCTGCGGCCGCGGCTGATCCCGTGGCTCGTGCTCGGCCTCGGCCTCGTCGCCGGCCTGCCGTTCGTGCTGCAGCACCCCGACTACGTACTCGGCCAGTACCGCGCGCTGTTCGACCTGCTCGCCAACGAGGACCGCACGCACGACGTCGGCCAGACGTTCCGCGCCTACCGCGACCTGCGGTTGTTGTGCAAGGCGGTCGGTGCGCCGATCACCGATGGCACGTTCCGCCTGCTGCAGGCCGCCGGCGGGGCTGCAATCGCGGTGCTCTGCCTGTGGCTGCAGCGGCGCCGCGTCGCGGCCCCGACGGTGCTGCAGCACGCGCTGGCGCTGACGATCTGCTGGTGCCTGCTGCTCGGGCCGGCGACCGAACGGGTCACCTACGCGCTGCTCGGGCCGTGCCTCGCCTGGCCGCTGCTGCAGGCCTGGCGCCACGGCGGCGCGCGCACCGCATGGCCGTGGCTCTTGTGCAACGGGCTCTACATCGCGGACCACCTGGTGCCGTCGCTCGATCGCAAGCTGCAAGAAGAGCAGCCGTGGACACGCTGCCTGTTGCCGATGACAACGCTGCTGGCGGTGGGCCTGCTGCTGCAGCAGGCCGTGCGCGATGGCCGGCGCGGGCAGGGGACGGTGGAGTAAGCACCGCCGAGCATCTAGCATCCCCACCCGCACTGCGCCCCTTGCCCAACACGCCCACGCCATCGCTGACGTTCGTGCTGCCGGTCTACAACGGCGCCCGCTTCTTCGGCGACACGCTGCAGAAGGCCTGGCAGTGGCTGGCCACTCGCGACGGCGAACGCGAACTGCTGGTCGTCGACGACGGCAGCAGCGACACCACCGCCGACGTCATCGCCGCATTCGCGGCGACGCTGCCTGCCACGCCGGGCCTGCGCTTCACTGCGGTGCGCAACACGCAGAACCGCGGCAAGGGCTTCTCGCTGCGGCGCGCGTTCCTGCTGGCCCAGGGCGAGCACGTGGTGTTCACCGACGCCGACCTGACCTACGCGATGCACAACGCGGAGCCGCTGCTGGCGGCACTCACCGCCGGCGCGCAGGTCGCCTACGGCAGCCGCATGCACGACGACAGCCGCTACGTCGTCGCACCGACGTTCTTCCCGAAGCTGTACACGCGCCACGCGATGGGCCGCATCTTCAACCTGCTGGTGCGCGGCATCGTGGTGCCCGGCATCCGCGACACGCAGGCCGGCCTGAAGGGTTTTTCGCGCGCGGCCGCCCGCGAACTCGCCGGCCGCATCCGGCTCGACCGCTTCTCGTTCGACGTCGAGCTGTTCTTCATCGCGCGGCGCCTCGGCATGCGCATCGACGAGTGCCCGGTCGA
Organism: Candidatus Kuenenia stuttgartensis; assembly: GCA_945861365.1. GTDB lineage: Bacteria > Planctomycetota > UBA1135 > UBA1135 > UBA2386 > UBA2386. Next base: position 782 of record CAMAUH010000231.1, on the reverse strand, counting down.
GTTCATCTACCGCAAGGAACCGTCGACCGTGCGCTTCGTGCAGGACTCGCTGCGCATGGTGCGCGACATGCTGCGCATCCGCTGGCGCGGCATGCGCAAGGTCTACGACCGGGCCGATGCGGCGCTGCTCGCCGACCTCGAACGCGGCGGTGCTTTGCCGGGCATGCCACAGCCAGCGGCCGTGCGCTCGCCAGCGGTGAAGAACGCGCGCGAACTCGGCGGGTAGCGCGATGCGCACCGTGGTGTTCGTCGCCGACGACCTCGGCATGACCGCGGGCATCAACCGCGGCATCGCCCGGGCTGCAGCCAGCGGCGTGGTGCGCGAAGCGTCGCTGTGCGTGACCGGCCTCGCGGTCGAAGACGGCGTGCGCATCGCACGCGACCACGGCCTCGGCGTCGGCCTGCACCTGTCACTGACGCTCGGCAGGGCGCTCTGCGGCCCGATCCGCGGCCTGACCGACCGCAGGGGTTCGTTCCGCCCGTTGCCGCGGGTGCTGCTGCGCACGCTGCTGCGCGCCGCCGACCGGGCGGCGATCGCGCGCGAGGTGGCAGCGCAGCTGGCGTGCGCGCAGGCCTTGACCGCGCCGCTGACGCACCTCAACGGCCACCACCACGTGCACGTGATGCCGATCGTGCGCGACGTCGTGTTCGCCGCCGCCGCGGCCGCCGGCGTGCGCTGGACGCGGCTGCCGCGCGAACACCGCGCCGCCGGGCGCGCGTTGACGCCCGTGGCGCTGCTGCTGGCGTCGCTGTCGCGTGGCGCTGCCGGGGCCGTGCGCCAC
>CAMAUH010000230.1 GCA_945861365.1 Candidatus Kuenenia stuttgartensis | reverse complement strand
CGCGCGCGACGATCTGGTCGTCGGGGTGCGGCGAGCCGAGCCGTTCGCCCATCGCCACGGCGATGGCGTTCTCGATGCGTTCGATCGCGGCGCCGGTGTGGTAGATGCGCGAGTTGCGCGTCGTCGCGGTGACCGCGACCGGCACCTGCGACCGCAGCAGCTGCAGCCATGGCAGCAATGCTGCCTTGCGCTGCAGTTCGCCGAGCGCGCGGCAGGGGAACTGCGCGATGCGCATCAGCACGTGGCTGGCGGTGCCGAGCCACAGGCCCGCCTGCATCACCGTGCGCACGTCGCCCTGGAACGCGACGCCGCCGCCTTGCGGCCGCCCTTCGATGCCCAGGGCCTTCAGTTCGCCGGTGAGCAGTGGCTCGAGCCCGGGTTGGCAGGCGGCGAACAGTTCGAAGGGAGCTTGCATCGCCCGACGCTAGCGGCTGCGCGCGGCCGTTCCAGCCCGCGCGCAGGTCGCTCCGCTGCGATCACGGCGTCTGCGTGAACATGATCACGAAGCCGTTGGAGACGACCAGCGACGTGTAGGTCGGATCGAACGTCAGGACCTGCATGTAGAAGACGACGCCGACTGCAGACGGCACCGCGATCGCCGGGAAGGTCACGTTCCAGTTGCCGATGGCGTCGGTCGTCGCGGAGAAGACGTCGATGACGCCGCCGACCTGGATCGTCGGGATGCCGGGGATCGAGGTCGGGCCGGGCAGGTCGCCGAGGCCGACCAGGAACGGCCGCGGGCCGCCGGGCGTGACGACGCTGATGGTCGTCGTCTGGCCGCTCGCCACCTGTTCGGGCGCCATGCTGAGCACCGCGTCCGGCGTGGCGACCTGCGTGCTGCCGAGCTGCACGTCGTCGATCTGCCAGCCACCGAGTTGCAGGCTGGCGTCGGTGGTCAGGCGCCATTCGATCTGCACGGCCGGGTTGTTGTCGGCCATCGGCAGGTCGTACTCGACCAGTTGCCAGGACGAGTCGAGCAGGTTGGTCGTCAGCGGATTGGCCCAGACCTGCACGCCGTTGCACGACACCGTCGCCTGGTCGTTGACGCCGCGTTCGACCGTCAGCCAGCGCTGGAATCGCAGCCGCACGCCGTACTTGCCGGTGCAGTCGATGACCGTCGAGCGCAGATACTGGTCGGTGCTGCCGTTGTAGCGGCCATTCGATGAGCCGATGCCGAGGTCGACGGCGAAGCAGCTCGATCCCGACACCGCGTTCGCCGGATCCGCCCAGAACACGCTCAGCGACGTGCCGTTCTTGCCGGCCGGCGTGCCGAGCTGCCATTCGCCGGCGCCGGTGGTGGCACCGAACGTCCAGCCGGTGCCGCCGGTCTCGAAGTCCTCGTTGTAGAAGCCGACGTAGTTGCCGCCGTTGACCGCGTAGGTGTACTCGCCGGTGCCCGGCAGCCGCAGCGTCGAGCCGCCGCTGTGGTCGGCTTCGATGTGGTAGCTCATGCTGCCGGCGTTCTTGCCCGGCAGGATCGCGGCGTACTCGTCGGGGAACAGGGTCGGCTTCATGTTGCGCACGACCGGGCCGCCGCCGGTGTTGTAGTGCAGGCGCACGGCGGTGACCGAGCCGGCGCCGACCGGCGCCACGGTGGCGCTGACCAGCCGCGACGTGAAGCGGGCCGCGGGCGAAGCCAGCGGCGTGTGGTTCACCGCCAGGAAGACCTGCGGGTAGGGCAGGCCCTTGGCGATGGCGGCAGCACTCAGCTGCGCGTAGTGGGGCGTGCCGTTCAGCAGGTTGCCGTCGTCGTCGTCGGCGAGGAACACCTGCTGCACTGCGCCGGCCTGGTTGACCGCGTTGGCGACGATCGTGCCGACGACGGTCGTGTTCGAGATGGCGATCGCAGCCGGCGTGCCGAACGCGGCGCGCAGGTTCTCGCGGTAGCGCCACGCGAAACCCATCCAGACTTCACCGGCATCGTGCACCGCGGTCTGCGTGCCATACATGGTGTTGTTCATGCCGTGGCGCAGCGGCGTGCCCGCGCTCTGGAAGCCCGATCCCAGCAGCGGGCTGTCGACGTGGTACATGCCGATCAGGTCGCTCCAGCCTTCGCTGAGGCCGTCGCCGGTGTTGTTGCTGATGCCGCCGTAGCGGTCGTCGAGGCCGTGGCCCCATTCGTGCGTGATGACGTTGGAGAACGCCGTGTTCGAGCAGCCGCTGCCAGCCTGGTAGAAGTTGACCGAGTTGTTCGTGTAGTAGGCGTTGCAGGTGGAGTTGATGTTGACCGTCGGCACCACCGCGTCGGCGGTGTTCAGCTGTGCCGAGTTGCCGAGGATGCTGCGCGCCCACTCGTTCACCGAGTCGATGTACCAGGCGGTGGTCGGGTGCGCGGCTTCGGTCACCACGGCGGCCGCGCTCGACAGCTGCAGCGTGGTCGCGGCACCCGGGTTCACTGTGAACGAGCCGGTCGGTGCGGCCGAGCCCAGCATCGGGCTGTGGTGGCGGCCGTCGAGGTTGCCGACGGTGATCGTCACCGGGCCGGTGATGTCGATCGTGAAGCTGCCGTTGGCGTCGGTCGTCACCAGGCTCGGCGTGGCGCCGGGCACGTTCAGCACGATGCCGGGCAGCGGTACGTTCACCAGCGGGCTCAGTGCGTCGATGCCGGTGCGCGTCCAGCACATCAGCGTGACCGTCGTCGGGACCGGCGGTGCTGCCGGCTCCCGCCGCGTTTCGGCGACGAACTTGCAGTCGGCACTGCCGCACTCGTGCTTGTCGTTCCGGTAATGCAGCACGGCACCGGTCACGGCGTCGATGTAGTAGCGGCCGATGGGGCCCTTGCCGTTCGCGTCGACGTTGCTGATCGGCACTTCGAAGGCGAGGTGCGGCGTGGCGATCGCGTCCTCGCGGGCGAGGTCGGCCCAGATGACGAGGCGCGGCTGCCGCGCGGTACCCGGCTGCGGCACCTGGTTCGGTTCAGCACCCACCGCCGTCCAGGCCGCGGCGACCGCGACCGCTTCCGTCAGTGCCGGGACGACGGGGAAGTTCGCCGGGATCGGCACGGCGGCGCTGCCGAGCATCGCCACCACACCCTTCATGTTGATGCGCACGTCGGCGCGGCCGTCGACCACCGGCAGGCCGCGGTAGTACTGGTCGAACGTGAACGACCAGGTGCGGCCCATGCGCGCGCCGATGCTCTCACGGAACTCGGACGTGCCGAGGCCGAGCAGGTCGTGGTGCGTTCGCAACTGCAGCTCGGCGTGGCGGCGCGCTTCTTCGAGCGTGTTCTCCCGCCAATCGTCCAGCACGAGGCCCGTGCCATACAGCGAGCTCGGCGTGCCCGTCGCGCGATGCCATTGCACGACCCATTGGCCGCCATGCTCTGCCTGGAAGCGGTCGAATGCCGCGGCCGGCTTCAGCTCTTGTGGCGCCTGGGCGAGGGAACTGACGGCGAGCCCGAGGCTCGCGGCGAAGAAGGACGATCGCATGGGGGGGACCTGTTGGGACGAAGTCATCACGCCGCGAGTGCGTGAGCGGGACCGGCGGTCGCGGCACACGCCATTGCGTGGCCTGATCCTCCGGCGTCGGGGCCCGGCTCTCCCGGGACCCAGGGGCGGCAGGATCCCACACGGTGGGCGGTTCGGCAATCGCCCTGGGGGCGATCGGGTGATGCCGCCGGGCGCGTCCTGGTCGCCCGGTCGGGTCAGTGGCTGCGCAGCTGCCGCACGACCCGCATCATCTCGTCGATCGAAACCAGCTTCTGGCGCAGCTTGCCGCTGGCCTTGCCCTGCTGCTGCTCGAACGCGTCGAGCCGCTGCCAGTCGGCCCATGACACGCTGTCGGCCTTGCGTTGCGTCAGCAGGGGCGCGATGTCGCCGCCGGTCGGGGTCAGCCGCAGGCCATCGGCGTGGTCCGTCTTCAGGGCATCGACGGTGGCCTTCGCATCGAGGCTGTTGGTGCCGATCAGGCCGGTCGGGCCGCGCTTGCACCAGCCGGCGACGTAGTGGCCGACGCGAACGGGGCCGCCGGTCTTCTCGACGACGCGGCCGTCGACGTTGCAGACGATGCCCTTCTTGTCGTCGTACGGCACGCCCTGCAGCGGGATGCCGCGGTAGCCGATCGCCTTGAACAACAGGTCGACGGCGACGCGTTCGCTGTTGCCGCTCGCCTTCGGCCGCGGCGTGCCGTCGGCATCGGCGACCAGCGTCATGTGTTCGACCTGCACGGCCTGCAGGCGGCCGCCGTCGCCATGCAGCGCGGTCGGGCCGACCAGGAAGCGGCAGCGCAGCGCCTTCGGCTTGCCGGTGGGACCGTGCGCGGCGCGTTCCTGCAGGAACTTGACGTTGCGCTGCTGGCTGCGCGCGCCGTCCTTCTCGAGCCATGCGGCACTCATCGGGTCGACCGTCGCATCGGCGGTCGACACCACGACGTCGACGTCGGGCAGTTCGGCGATCTCCTCGATCTCCTTCGGCGAGAACGCGGCCTGCGCCGGCCCGCGGCGGCCGAGCAGCACCACTTCCTTCACCTTGCTGGTGCGCAGCACCGCGACGGCGTGCTCGGCGATGTCGGTCTTCGCGAGCTCGTCGGGGTCGGCGAGCAGGATGCGCGCGACGTCCATCGCGACGTTGCCGTTGCCGACCAGCGCGACCGTGCGCGCGTTGGCGAGGTCGAACGTGTGGTGGCGATGGTCGGGGTGGCCGTTGTACCAGCCGACGAAGTCGGTGGCGGCGTAGACGCCGGCGAGGTCCTCGCCGGGCACACCGAGCTTCTGGTCGCTCTCGCAGCCGAACGCGTAGACGATCTGGTGGTAGTGCTGCGCCAGCTCGGCGACCGACAGGTCGCGGCCGATGCGCACGTTGCCGAAGAAGCGGAAGCCGGGGTTGCTGGCGATCTTGTCGTAGACCTTGACGACCGCCTTGATGTTCTGGTGGTCGGGCGCGACGCCGCCGCGCACGAGACCGAACGGCACCGGCAGGCGATCGAACATGTCCACCTGCACTGGCGAGCCGGCCTTGAAGAGGGCTTCCGCCGTGTAGAAGGCCGACGGACCCGCACCCACGATCGCCACGCGCCACGCACCGTTGTCGACTTGCATGGGCGAGCAGGATAGCGAGCTGCGTTGCAGGTCGCGAACGCGGCGCGGGCGCGGGCCAGTGCCCCGGGCTCACGCCCCGTAGATCGCCTCGATCTCCTTCCGGATCGCCACCAGATCCTCCGGCGTCTTCACCGGCAGGAACCGCGTCGCGACACCTTCGCGCGGCACGCGCAGGAAACTGCTCGGCAGGTGCGCGGTCAGCTCGCCGATCAGGTGCTCGACCTGCACCGCGGTGCGGCCTTCGACGCTCTTCTCGACGTAGTAGCGGCCGAGTTCGAACTCGCGGTCGATCGCCGCCGCCGTGAACCACAGCGTGTTGGTGTTGAACACGTCGACGATGTCGGCGTCGAAGCCGGGCGGGAAGCGCAGGCCTTCGATCAGCTGCGTGCGGCCCTGGTACAGGTACGGCGCACCCCCGGCGTCGCCTTTCCACTTCGGCGCCAGCTCCACCGTCGCGTCGCGGCGGGACGCGATGTGGTGGCCGAGGATGACCGGTTCGATGCGCGCGCCGAGGTTGTCGACGTTGCGCACCAGCACGTAGCGGCCGCCGGCGGCGCGGAAGCGCTGCAGCAGGCCCGCGGCGCGGAAGGCGCCGGGGAAGTCGCCGTGGCCCGGCCCGTACGCCGACACGTCGCCATTGCCGAGGCGGAACAGTTCGCCCTGTTTCGTCATGCGCAGTGCGACGAACTGCGTGAAGTGCGCGATGCGGGCGGCGTCGTGACCGAAGTGCGCATGCCGGTCGAAGTGCTCCTTCGTCGAGGCGTCGGTGGCGAAGCTGTTCATCAGGAACAGCGGGATGCGCCCGCCGGTAACCCGCTCGACGCGCTGCAGGTCCTCGAGCACGAGGCCGAGGAACGAACGGCGCTCGCCGAGCACCGGCACGACGCCCTTCACGACGCCGCCAAAGCGCGTCGCCATGCCGCCGTTCAGCACCACGACGCCGAGTTCGCCCTTGGCGATGGCGGCGCGGCCCAGCGCATCGAGTTCGCGGTGGCGTGGGCTGCCGGGGGCCGGCAGCGCATCGAGGTCCTGGGCGGGAGGTGCTTGCAGCGGCCCGGTGACCACGTTGCTGGCCTTGGTCAGGGTGCCGGCGGCCAGGGCGTCGTGCCAACGGCGTTGCAGGTTGGCGTCGAAGCCGAACTGCTGCAGGAAGGCGATCTGGTGTGGGGGGAGATCGTTCACGGCGGGGAAGGGTAGCTCGCGGAGTAGCCTGTGCACCTGCGTCAAGGTCCGGACAAGGGACCGTTTGGGCTCGGTGCGGAGGTGGCCTGGGAAGTGGTCGCTCGCTACAACACTTCGCCGCCCCCTCGCCATGGGGCGTTCCCGAAGGCCCGTTTCCGGGCCTGCAGCAGGCGTGGTTCTGGCTCGCCCGGAACCCCGTCGGTTGCCGATGCACGCGGCACGTCCGCGCGCGCGGAATCCGTCTCCCAACAGCCAAGCCACTCGCCAGTCATGAAGATCGCCGTCGTCGGCACCGGTTACGTAGGCCTCGTCACGGGCTCCTGCCTCGCGGACGTGGGCATGACGGTCACTTGCGTGGACGTCAACGCCCAGAAGATCGCCAACCTGCACAAGGGCATCCTGCCCATCTACGAGCCCGGGCTCGAAGCGATCGTCGAGCGCAACACCAAGTCCGGTCGCCTGAAGTTCACGACCGACCTGAAGGAAGCGATCGCCGGCGCCGAAGCCGCGTTCATCGCCGTCGGCACGCCGCCCGGCGAGGACGGCAGCGCCGACCTGCGCTACGTGCTGGGCGTCGCCAGGGAGATCGGCGAGACGATGACGGACTACCTCGTCGTCATCACCAAGAGCACGGTCCCGGTCGGCACGGCCGAGAAGGTGCGCCGGGAGAGGGCCGCGGCGCTGCACAAGCGCGGCTCGACCCTGCCGTTCGACGTCGCCAG
>CAMAUH010000229.1 GCA_945861365.1 Candidatus Kuenenia stuttgartensis | reverse complement strand
CGCGACCGGTTCAGCGGATGAAGAAGTCGATCGTGTCGGTGAGATCGAACAGCCCGAGGCAGTTGCTGCCGCTGACGCCGAAGCCCTGCACCGACCAGATCGTGCCGACCAGCAGTGGCGCGGGCGGAATGGCGAAGACCAGCGGATTGCCGGCGACGATCAGGCCATTGAGATCGACACCGAGGGAGCAGTTGCAACCGAGCAGCTGCTGCAACGGCTGGTTCCCTTGGGTGCCGAAGAGCGTGCCACCGAACGTTGCACCGACGGAGAACGACACCGTGGAACCGATCGCCGGGTTGCCACCCGGGGTGATGGTCGGCGGCGTGACGCCACACGCGAAGAACGGATAGGCGTAGAACAACGGGCCCGCCTGATGGCCGCCGTATTCCCATGCCGGGATCGTGTTCGTGCTGATGTTGGCGCCGGCGGTCACATAGAGCGGGCTCGGCAGGTTGCCGCCGCTGTAGTACGAGCAGACCGGCGTCCAGTAGTCATCGATCCCGGCGGTGCTGCCCAGCGGCACGCGCGTCTCGTCGAAGCGGATCGTGTTGGTCGCCGGCAGGTACGCGATCGTCGACACGAAGGTGTCGTAGTCGGTGCCGGTGTACTCACTGTGACCGACGACGAAGCGCACGCCATCGCTGTCGGCCTTCGGGAAGATCTGGTTGCGGCTCGCGAACGCGCCGCCGGCCTCGGTCTGGCTCAGGTTCCAGAAGCCGAGCGGGATGGTCGGGCTCGGGCCACCCGTCTCGAACGCCGCACAGCGGATGTCGGTGTTCACGGACGTGCTGACCTGCTCCCAGACGATCAGGTGCATCGGGTTGCTACCCGCGGGCGTCGCACTCGACGTCACGCAAGGGCGGATCTCGTCCTGGACCGCAGTGGAGACCAGGAACGGGGCCACGGCGATGGAACCGCCGTAGCCGATCGTGGCGCTCCAGATGTCCTGGTCGAAGGGCGGGAACGGGTAGTTCTTCTGGAAGACGACCGGCCACAGGGACGTGCGGTTGTCCTTCGCGATCGACGGGGCACTCTCGTCTTCGGCCGAGTTGGTCAGCGGCGTCGGCGCGTTGCTGATCAAGAAGCCGCTCGGATCGACCATCTTGAAGTGGATGTCGCGGTTGTTCGCGGGCGCCGAGGTGTGCGCCCAGACAACGCAGTACAGGCTGCCAGAGCTATAGGTGTCGCCACCGATGTCCGGGGTGTAGTTGTAGCCCGGCAGCCCGACGACGCCGTCGCGCTCGATGTCGAGCACGGCGCCGGTGACGCCGGTGACGCCGACGGTCCGTCCGCCGATCCACGGTGCACTGGTGCCCCCGGCATCGATCTGCGCGACGACCAGGAAGTTGTTGGCGATGGCATTGCTGGCGGCCTTCGGGAACTGCCAGTTGAAGCCCGTGAAGTCGAGCGTGATCGGGGAGCTGATGACGCTGAGGTTGCTGCCCATCACCGCGGCGAAGCAATCCCAGTCGTTCGCACTGAACTGCTGCTGCCAGACCACCAGCGAGCGATCGGGGTTCTGCAGGGTCGCGACGTCCGGATACCGCTGCGCGCCGGAGTACACCGACGTCAGCGCGGTGTTCGCGACGATCGGATCGATCACCAGCGGCAGCGTCGCACTGGCGACGAAGTCGGCCGGCACGGTCAGGTGCGCGGAATCCCCGTCCCACGCGATCGTCAGCGGCAGCGACGCGCCGGCGGCGTCGAAGGCAACCGCCTTGGTGTAGCGCACGCTGCCGTGGCTGCTACGGAACTCGACCCCGTCGGCGATCGGCACGGCGGTGAACTCGCCCTGCAGCGTGATGTCGAGCGCGAGCGCGCCGCGGTTGGGCAGGCTCTGGAACACGAACGTCTGCTCGATCGACTGCAGCGCCGTGGCGATCGTCTCCGTGACGGCGCCACGGGCCGTGCGAACGACGCCACCTTCGACCTGCGGCTGCCCCTCGACCAGGGCCAACGCATCCGCACCGACGCTGGCGCTGGCCAGTTCGATGCGCAGCGGGAAGTTGCGTGGCGCGTCAGCGCCGAAGAACGGGACGAAGGTCGTGCCGCGGCCATCGAAGCTGGCCTTCCAGTTGCTGCCGAGCGCCCACAGCTCGCCGCGTTCGCCGGACGGCCGGTCGAACAGCACGTGCTGAGGTTGCTGCATGCCCGCCTGCGCGAGCGGTGGCATCGCGGTGCGCGCCGCCGCGGGCAGCTGGCCCACGATCGCTGCGTCCCGCAAGCCCATCGTGACCGCCGAATCCGGCGGCATCGACTGGCGTTGGTCGGACGCGGAGCCGACGGACGGGACCGCGGCAACAGGGAGCTGGGCAGCCAGCTGGGGCGCCAGGGCGGCGAGGAACGGCAACAGGGAGTAGTTCATTGCGATCGGGATGGGTGACGCCGGGTGCAGTGCCGAAGCCGGCGGACTCTTGCACCCCGATCAGGAAATCCCTCCGGCGCGGCGCGGGCCCACGCCGTTCAGGCGCTCCCGATCGGACAACCGCAAGCGCGGCCCGCAACGGGCGGAGCGGATCCCGTTCCCTGGTCTGCGCCATGGCGTGGGCGTTGCCGGGGATGGGCGGCGTGCCATCCACACCGGCGCGTTCGACGCCCGCGTCAGCAGCCGTCGACCAGCAGCACGTGCAGCAGCTTCGGGCCGTGCACGCCGACGACCAGTTCGAGCTCGATGTCGGCGGTGCGCGACGGTCCAGAGATGAAGGTGATCGTGCGCGAGCTCGGGGCCCCGTCCAGCTGCAGTCGCACCATCGCTTCCGCCAACGTGCCGAGCAGGCGCGAGCACGGCAGGATCACCACGTGCAGCGCCGGCAGCAGCGACGCGAGGCGATGCTGTTCGCGCGCGGACTCGAGCACCAGCGTGCCGGTCTCGGCGATGCCCCACTGCGCCATCGTCAGGCCGGCGTCGGCGGCGAGCAGGTCTTGGCGCGGGGCATCGTGCGGCAGCTGGCGCAGGTCGCTCGGCAGTGCTGCGGCGACCTCGCGCAGTTCGGGCGCATCACTGAGCGCCAGCGAGCTCGCGTTCGCGGCGGCGAGGATCGCAGCGGTGCGCTCCCCAGCTGCGCGCAGGTCGGCAACGCGTTCGACGTGGCCGAACACCTTGGTCAACACCGCGGCGAAGCGCTCGGCGCGCTCGGCGACCGGCAACGTGCGCGGCGACTGGGCTGCAGGCAACGGCGGCTGCGTGGTGCCGCGCAGGCCTTTCCGCAGCGTGCCGAGGATCTGGTCGCGCGCCGAGGTCACGAACGTTCTCCCTGCCACGTCGAGCGGAACGAGCGCTTCGCCAGCTTCGGCAGTTCGCGGCTCGACTGCCACGCGCGCAGCGGGCCCGCGAAGCGCTTGGCGAACGGCACGCGCTCGCCGAGCCGCGCCAGCAACATCGCGATGCGGTAGCGCCGCGGCCCGCCCATCCACCACGCGAACGCGCGCCACAGCAGCCGTTCGCCGATGCCGCCGCGCGCCGCCGGTTCGCTCGCGGTGCCTTCGACGGCGCGCTTGCGCAGTTCGAGCAGCAGCGACGGGATGTCGATCTTGACCGGACAGACGTCCTTGCACGCACCGCACAGGCTCGACGCGAACGGCAGCGCGGCCGCACTGTGCATGCCGCTCAGTTGCGGCGTCAGGATCGCGCCGATCGGGCCGGGGTAGACGGAGCCGTACGCGTGGCCGCCGATCGACTGGTAGACGGGGCACGCGTTCAGGCACGCGCCGCAGCGGATGCACGCCAGCGTCTCGCGCATGACCTCGTCGCAGGCGATGCGGGAACGGCCGTTGTCGAGCAGCACGATGTGCAGTTGCTGCGGGCCCTGGCCTTTGGCATCGGGGCCGGTCAGCAGGCTCTGGTAGGTCGTCAGGTGCTGGCCGGTGCCCGAACGCGGCAGCAGGCGCAGGAACACGTCGAGGTCCGCGAACCGCGGGATCACCTTCTCGATGCCCATCACGGCGACGTGCACCTTCGGCAGCGTCGTCGTCATGCGCGCGTTCCCTTCGTTCTCGAGGATCAGGATGGTGCCGGTCTCGGCGACGCCGAAGTTGACGCCGCTGATGCCGAGGTCGGCCTCGGCGAAGTGCGCGCGCAGCCGCTGGCGCGCGTGCGCGGCGAGCACCTGCGGATCGCTCGACTCTGGGATGCCGAGCTTGTCGACGAACAGCTGGCCGATCGCTTCCTTCGTCTTGTGGATCGCGGGAACGATGATGTGCGACGGGGTCTCGCCGGCGAGCTGGATGATCCACTCGCCGAGGTCGGTCTCGATCGGCTCGCGGTCGCTGCGCGCGAGCGCGGCATTCAGGTGAATCTCCTCCGTCGCCATGCTCTTGCTCTTCACGAGGCGGCGGGCGCCGCTCTGTTCGGCGAGCTGCTGCACGATCGCGCAAGCTTCCGCGGCGTCGCGGGCCCAGTGGATGGTCGTGCCGGCGGCTTCGGCGTTGGTGGTGAACTGCTCGAGGTAGTGGTCGAGGCGGGCGAGGGTGTGCGCCTTGATGGCGCGGGCGCGTTCGCGGAGGTCCTGCCAGTCAGGGACGGCGGCGATCGCGCCGGTCCGGCGCTGCGCGAAGGTGTCGGTGGCGCGGCGGAGCGCGCCGGTCAGGATCGGGTCGCGCAGGGCGTCGCGGGCGTTCTGTGCGAAGGTCTCGGGGCCGGGGTGGGACACGTGGTCAGGATGGCGGGTGCGGAGTGTGGATGCACGCGGCCCGGCGCAGGAGTCGACGAATGCTGCACCGATAGGCAGCGCGCGAACACCTCACGGCAGGACTGGGGCACAGACAACCCGGAACCCGAAGTAGTGGATCGCGTACGACGAGTAGATGCTGCCGCGGCTCGCGGACCGACAGGCGCTGGAGTCGCCGATCCAGCTGCCGCCGCGGAAGACACGGGGCGTGCTGATGGAACCGAGCACATACGGATCTGCAACTGATCCGGCCGGGTAGTTGGCGGAGCCATCCCACCCATCGAGGCACCACTCCCACACATTGCCATGCATGTCATAGAGCCCCCACGCATTAGGCGCATAACTGCCCACTACCGCGGTCTGTACCCCACCCGGGTTGGAGCAAAAACTGCTGCTGTGGTAGCTGTAGGAGAAGTTCGCTGGCCCGCAGACCAGCGTCGCGCCGTATTGGAACTCCGTCGTCGTTCCCGCTCGGCAGCAGTACTCCCACTCCGCTTCCGTCGGCAAGCGGTACTCGTATCCCGACGGCAACCGACCCGCAGCAGCTTCCTGCACCGTCAGCGCGTCGCAGTACGTCACCGCTTGGTCCCACGACACAGTCTCAACTGGCCGGTTGGCCGCGTTGGGCCATGCAGCGCCCTGAAAAGCAGACGGATTGTTGCCCATCACTGCTTGGTACTGCGCCTGCGTTACCTCGCTACTCCCCATCCAGAACGGCCGACTGATCGTCACCGGATGCACGGGCTGCGCCTGCGGCTGGTTGTAGTACGGCGCCACGCCCAGCGGCGTCACCGGCGACCCCATCTGGAACGTCCCCGCGGCGATCGGAACCATGTTCAGCGAAGCCAGCGGCGGCGCCGACACGACGATCTCGAGGTCGTCATCACTCAGCGTGAACACCCCCGCCGCGTCGACATCGAAGCCCTGCACGTCGAACGAGTAGCCGAGCAGCAGCAGGTTGTTGGGGATCGGCATCGGCAACGTGGCCGTCTGCCCGGAAGCCCCGAGCACACCCACCGCTCCCACCACCAGCCCCGCCGCATCGAGGCGCAACAGTCCGTTCACGGACAGCCCGGGCACGGTCGCCGGCACGGCCTGCGGCCAGCTCGGCGATGACAGCATCAGCGCGTAGAGGTTGCCACCGATCGAGGTCGGGTGCTGCAGCGCGAAGCCGGCGGTGTGCCCGATCACCACGGGCGCCATCAGCCGCATCGTGCGGCCGGATTGGGCGTTCGCGATCGAGGCGAGGAGGGAACACGCGAACAGGGTCGGAAGGTATCGACGCATGGGAGGCAGACGGTTGGAGAAGCGTACGAGAGCGCGAACATGGCCATGATCTCGAGGGCCCGGACCTTCGCATCGACCGATGCTGCGGGTTGGGTGATGCCGCCCGACTCCGCTTCTGCAGTGCATGAGCCAGCCGGCCAATCGGAGGTACACGGCAAGGCCCGCAGGCAGCGACCGATTCCCCGATCACGCGCGCCGCCAGTAGGCTCTCCCACCCTGCCACCGCCGAACACCCTGATGCACACCCACGCCCTCGCCGCCCTCCTGCTCGCCCCGTTCGCCCTCGCCCAGGACGCCGTGACGCTGCACAGCGTCACCGTGCTCGCCAACGACGACGTCACCGTCGTCTACTCGAAGAACTTCGCGACCTGCGCGCACATGCGCTTCTCCAACGCCACCTGCACGCAGAACGGCCCGCTGACGCACGCGCAGAACATCTTCTGCACGCAGGGCACCCAGATCTCCGTCACCGTGCCGGGCACCGCGTTCCTCGCCGGCTTCGGCCCCGGCACCAACGTCTACATGGTGCACGGCAACAACAATGGCGTCGCGAGCCCGTGCGTCACCGTCGGCTGCAATGGCAGCTATGGAACGGGCTGCGCTGGCACCACGGGCATCCCGACGCTGACCACCAACAGCGATTGCCCTGCGAACGGCACCACGCTGGACCTGAACCTCGGCAATGGCCTGCCCAACTCCGTCGCCGTGCTCGGCCTCGGCCTGACGCAGAGCAATCTCCCGGTGCTCGGCTGCAATCTGCTGATCAATCCGGTCGTGGCGACGATCGCCGTGTTCTTCGACGGCCTTGGCAATGGCACGTTCCCATTCGCACTGCCGTCGGGCGGCGGCGGTGCCACCTTCACCGCGCAGGCGTTCACGATCGATGCCGGTGGCCCGCAGGGCTTCGCCGCGACGAACGCGCGGCGCATCCGCGTGCTGTGAACCGCTGACTCCAGGAACCACCCGCGATGCGAACCACACTCCACTTCGCCTGCCGCGCA
>CAMAUH010000228.1 GCA_945861365.1 Candidatus Kuenenia stuttgartensis | reverse complement strand
ACCAGGCTGTAGTTGTTGAGCTCGCTGACGGGCGCGGCGGTCGCCGGCAGGAAGGTGAAGTTCTGGGCCGACAAGGAGGCCGCTGCGAGGCAGAGGCACGGGAGGTGGAAGTTCATGCGCATGCGATGTGGTGCGTTCGTTCTGTCCTGCAACGCCGCCGAACCTACGGAAACAACACGGGCCATTGTCATCGCCTCGTCATCGCGCCGGAGCTCATCGTCATCGCCACGTCATTCGCCGCGAGTCGCTACTCTCTCCGGCCATGCCACGCCTTCGTCTGCTCGGTTGCGCCGCATTCGCCGCGAGCCTCGCCGCCCAGGATCCGGCCGCCGCGATCGAACCGTTCGTGCGCGCGCACTGCATCGAGTGCCACGGCGGCGACACCATCAAGGGCAAGCTCGACCTGACGAAGCCCGCCGACGATGCCGCGGCGCAGCTGTGGCGGTTGGCGCGTCTGCGCGACCGCGTGCGCACCGGCGAGATGCCGCCGCGCGAGGCGGTGCGGCCGGCGGTCGCCGACGCGAACGGCTTCGCGCGCGCGATCGACGACCAGCTGGCGCGCGAGGTGCCGCGGCTGCCGGCCGATCCCGGGCGCGTGACGGTGCGTCGCCTGTCGCGCGCGCATTGGGAGAACGCCGTGCGCGACCTGTTCGGCATCGCGGTGTCGACCGCCGCGTTCCCCGCGGACGACCTCGGCTACGGCTTCGATTCGATCGGCGACGCGCTGTCGATGTCGGCGCTGCATCTCGAGCACTGGCTGGTCGCCGCGCGCAACGTCGCCGAGGCGGTGTTCGACGGCGAGGATCCGGCGCATCCGACGGTGCGCCGCTGCGAGGCGGAGGCGATGACGGTGCTCGAGGGCGACAAGCTGTCGCTCGAGGGCGACGTGCCGAACCTCTACATCCGCGCGACGATCGGCCAGCAGGTGCGGTTGCCGCGCGATGGCGAGTACCGGTTGCGCGTGCTGGCCGGTGGCGACCAGGCCGGCGACGAAGCACCGCGCATGGTGCTGCGCATCGACGGTCGCGATCTCGATGGCTTCGACGTCGGCGACCGCAAGCTGTCGACGTTCGAGCTGAAGGTGCCGCTGCCGGGCGGCGAACACGCGTTCGCGATCGCGTTCGTCAACGACTTCTACGACGCCAAGCACCCGGACCCGCAGCGCCGCGACCGCAACCTGCGCGTCGACTGGCTCGAGATCGAAGGGCCGCTCGAGCCGCGCGCGGTGCCGGAGGCGCAGCGCTGGGTGCACGCCGCGACGCCGGCCAAGGGGGACGCGGGAGCGCGCCTGCGCGGGCTCGCGAAGGTGCTGTTGCCGCGCGTGTGGCGCCGTGCCGTCAGCGATGCCGAATGCAGCCGGTTCGCGCGCGCCGGTGAGGAGTTGCTGCGCGCCGGCCAGCCGTTCGTCGCGGCCCAGCGGCTGCTGTTGCAGGCGGCGCTCGCGTCGCCGCACTTCGTGTTCCGCGTCGAAGCGGGCGGCACCGAAGGCGCGCGCGGTGCGGTGGTGCCGATCGGTGGCTTCGCGCTGGCTGCGCGCTTGTCGTTCTTCCTGTGGGCGAGCACGCCCGACGAGCGCCTGCTCGAACTCGCGCGCAAGGGCAGCCTCGCCGAGAGCGCGGTGCTGGTGGCCGAGGTCGATCGCCTGCTCGCCGATCCGCGCGCCGATTCGCTGGCGACCGACTTCTGCGCGCAGTGGCTCGAGCTGAAGAACCTGGTCGATCGCACGCCGGACCCGATGCGCTTCCCGGGCTTCGACGACGAACTGCGCCGCGCGCTGCGCACGGAGACGGAGCTGCTGTTCCGCGCCGTGCTGCGCGAACGGTTGCCGGTGCAGCGCCTGCTCGATGCCGACTTCACGCACGTCGATGCGGCGCTGGCGCGCCACTACGGTCTGCCGGCGCCGACGCAGCCGGGCTTCACCAGGGTGACGCTGCCGGCCGAACTGCGCGACCGCGGCGGCATGCTCGGTCATGGCAGCGTGCACGCGGTGACGTCGAATCCGACCCGCACGTCGCCGGTCAAACGCGGCAAGTGGATGCTCGAGAACCTGCTCGACGCCGCGCCGCCAGCGCCGCCGCCCGGCAACGACTCGTTCGCCAACGAGACGGCGATCGACAGCGCGGCGTCGCTGCGGTCGCAGTTGACGCAGCATCGCGAACGCGCGGCGTGCGCGGTGTGCCATGTGCGCATGGATGCGCTCGGCTTCGCGCTCGAACGCTACGACGCGATCGGCCGGCATCGCGCGACCGACGCCGCGGGCCCGATCGACTGCAAGGGTGAGCTGCCCGACGGCACCGAGGTCGACGGCCTCGCCGCCTTGAAGCGCGTGCTGGCGCAGGACCCGGCGTTCGTGCGCACGCTGGCGCACAAGCTGTTCCTGTACGCGATCGGCCGCGAGCTGCGGCCGGTCGACCGGCTGCGCCTCGACCATCGCGTCGACGCGCTGCTGCGCAGCGGCCCGGTGACGCTGCGCGACCTGGTCGTCGCCATCGTCACCGACATCACGTTCACGCAGCGCGCAGTCGTGCCGGCGAAGTGACCGGCACGGCTACGGGCAGATGACGAGGTCGACGCCGTTCGTCAGCGTGAACGGCACGTCGAACAGCCCCTGGAACGCGACGCGCAGGCCGACCAGCGGCGGCGTCACCGGGATCGGGATCGGCAGCACGCCGCCGCCGCCCGCGTCGGTACCGACCGACACCAGCGCCAGGATCGCGCCCGGATCGACCAGCAGCACGCCCTGCGGATACGTGACGGAGCCGCGCCCGAGCGCCAGCACCAGGAGGCCGCTCGTCGATGGGCCGGCGTTGCTCCACGTGAACGTCGACGTGCCGCCAGCACTGGTCGAGCCGGTCGCCGCCAGCAGCGAGCTGTTGCCGCCGCCGAGGCCGAGGCCGTAGCTCTGCAGGCCGCAGACCGTGAACGACTGCGCGGTGGTCGCGGCGACGTTGCCGCGCAGGTCGGTCGCGGTCAGCGAGAACGACACGTTGGCGCCGTTCATGATGACGCCCGGCGGCGGCGTGATCGCGCCGCGGAAGAACAGGCCGCCGCGGAAGCCCAGCGGCGTGCTGCCGGTGGTGACGCCGCCGAGGTGCGTGATCGACCAGTTGGCGACCACCGACGCGATCGACGTCTCGCCGTCGTCGACGGCGCTGTCCTGCACGACCGCGCGCACGGTCCACGGGCCGTTCGGGTTTGTCGACACCGCGGGCAGCTGTTCGACGCGCACGAAGCGCGGCGGCTGCGTGTCGGCGACCATCGGGGCGCTGCCGTAGTAGGCGCGGTTGAGGTAGTTCCCCGACTCGCCCTGCGCCGTGACGATGTCGAAGATGCCGTCGCCGTTGAGGTCGCCGACCGCGGCATCGAGCGTGCTGTCGACCAGTGCCGAAAAGCCGTTGGCGTTGGTCTGCAGCGCGAACGAGAACGCGCCGTTGTTCAGGTAGAGCTTCTCGCCGCTGCTCTGCAGCGAGCCGTTGACGATGTCGAGCAGGCCGTCGTTGTTGGCGTCGACGAACAGCCACTCGTTGTCGTCGTCGGTGTTGCCGCCGGTCAGCGCGGTGGTCAGGCTGGTCAGCGTCAGCGTGCCCGACGGCACCAGGTTGTTGCGGATCACGGTGTCGGTCAGGCCCGACACGGACAGCAGGGTCAGGTCGAGATCGCCGTCGTTGTCGAGGTCGGCGACCTCCGACTCGTAGCTGAGGCCGGTGCCAGCCGGCAGCAGTGCCGTCGTGAAGGTCGGGAAGTGGCCGGTGCCGTCGTTGAAGAAGATCTGCTGGCCCGCCGACTTGCCGATGTTGACGACGTCGAGATCCCAGTCGTTGTCGATGTCGCAGAGCTGGATGTCCTGCTGGTTGGTCTTCGGCGCCACGGCGACGTGCGTCGCGGTGACGTTGGTGAACACGCCGCTGCCGTTGTTGAGGAACAGCTTCAGCTGGCCGTTGGTCAGCTCGTCGTTGCAGAACAGGTCGAGGTCGCCGTCCTGGTCGACGTCACCGTAGGCGCAGCCCGCGGCGGCGATGTTCAGCGTGCCGAGCCGCGCCACCGACTGGTCGGTGAACACGCCACTGCCGTTGTTGACGTAGAGGCGCTGCTGGCTCGGGCCGTTGCACGAGAAGAACAGGTCCTTGTCGCCGTCGCCTTCGATGTCGAACGCGATCGCCAACGTGCCCTTGATCGCCAGCGTCGGCAGCCGCGCCGCGGTCTCGTCGACGAGCCCGAGGCCGAGGTTGATCTTGTTGATCAGCAGCGTCGGCTGGATCGCCGTGCCCGTGCTGTTCAGCACGAAGCCGTTGGCGAACACCACGTCGAGGTCGGCATCGCCGTCGACGTCGACGAGGATCACACCTTCGGTCATCACGGTGGGCCCCGTGACGAGGCCGACCTGCTGGGTGAAGCGCTGGGCGGTGAGCGGGACGGACAATGCAGCGGCGACGACGCCGGCGTGCAGCAAGGTGTTGATCTTCAAGCGGATGGGGCCGACGGGGTGGAGGGCAGGAAACGGGTCGGCGGGGCGTCGCACTCTAGCGTTCCCCGGCAGGCGCAGGGGCGTCCGGTCCCGTGGGCTTCGGCGGCAGCGCGCCGCGTGGTCGTGGCCGCCCGGTCCCATCGCGAAAATCGGCGGCTGGGTCCAGGGCTCCTGGCGCATTGCGCACCAACATGCAGACCCACACTCGTCCGACGTCCCGCCTTCGCGTTCCGTTCGTCCTCCTGCTCGCCACTCTCGGCGCCTGCGTCTCCACCGGCTCCATCGCCGAGAAGCAGATGCTGACAGCCGATGTGAAGTCGTTCGCGGTGCCGCAGGTCACCGTCGTCGCCGCCGATGCCGAATGGCAGAAGGACGCCAGCGAGTTCAAGAAGGTGCTCGGCGAGAAGCTGCAGGGCGGCGCGTGGAAGGCCGGCGGTGCACCGGTCACGTGCGAAGTCACGTTCAAGGCCTTCGACAAGGGCAGCAAGGGCATGCGCATGATGCTCGGCGGTGCCGCTGGCGATGCGGAACTGACGGCCGAGGTCGTGTTGAAGGACGCCGCCGGCCAGGTGCTGGCGAAGCTCGACGCGGTCGGCAACAGCAAGCGGCAGTCGACGACCAGCGTCGGTGGCTACGACACGTCGTGGGGCGACAGCCTGCCCGGTCGCGCGGTGCGCGCGCTGGCCGACCAGATCGTCGAGTACTTCGAGACGAAGAAGAAGCCGGGCTGAGAGCGCGCTGCTGGGCTTGGCGAAAAATCTCCGGCCCCGGTGCCGGGTCCTGGCGCAACTGCGGCGTGAAGCGCCCGACGAACCACCGCATGCACCAGAAAGCCCTGCAGCAGAGCGCCGGTCGGCTCGCGGTGGCGTTCCTCGCCTGCGTTCCCGTCGCGGTGCTGACCCTGTGTGGCCTCGGTGGTGGGGACGAGGAGCTGGCGTGGTCGCCAGCGATCGCTGCCGCAGCAGTGCGCATCGAGGCGCCGGTGGCGATCGCCGCCGACCGCCTGCCGCCGGCGCAGCGCGAGTTGTCCGTCGGATCTGCGGACGCGCTGGGCGCCGATGCCGCCGCCCACGGCGTGGTGCACGGCCGCGTCGTCGATGTGGATGGCACGGGGCTCGCCGGTGTCGCGGTGGGAACTGCACCCGCGGCGGACCGGCCGTCCTCGACGGCGACCAGCGGGGACGACGGCGTGTTCGCCATCGCCATGCGCCCGGCGATGCCGCACCTCGTCGCGCTCGACCCGCGCTGGGAGACCGTGCAGGCAGCACGGCCGCGCACGGCAGGGAGCGTGACGATCGTCGTCGCCGAACGCATCGCGCTGCATGGTTCGGTGGTGGACGCAGCGGGCGCGCCGATCGCCGGGGCGATGCTCGCGGTCGTGCCGCCGCCGTCGCTGGTGGGGGAAGGCGTGGCGCGCCAGTGGCTGACGTTCTCGGCCGCCGATGGCGCGTTCACGTTCGCCGCGGTGCCGGCGCTGCCGACTGCGCGCTTGCTGACGCAGCATCCGGGCCTGCTCGCCGACGATCGCGAACTGCCGCTCCGCGCGACGAACGGCCTCGTCGTGCAGTTGCAGGCGGAACCCCCGTGCCCGCCCGTGCTCGGCACCGTGTTCGGCCCCGATGGAGCGCCGCTCGCCGGTGCGATGGCGCGGCTCGGCGATGCACTCGCCCACACCGATGCCGAAGGCGCGTTCCGCCTGCTGCCCTCGCGCGCCACCGCACCGGGCACGCCGCTGTTCGTCTACGCGAGTGGCTGCACGCCGGTGCAACTGCCGGATCCGCGCCCGGCTCACGACCTCGCTCCTGCGCCGCAGACCGTGCTGCTGCGGCCGGCGGTCGCGATCCGTGGCCGCATCGTCGACGCAGTGGGCGCACCGGTGCGCGATTGGATCGTCACGCTCGCCGACCCGACCCCGTTGCGCGCAGATGCGAGCGAAGCGTCGGTCGAAGGCCAGCTCGGCGGCGTGCGCGCCGTCACCGACGCAGACGGCGCGTTCTGCTTCGCGAACGTGTTCGAGCGCGCCTACACGCTCGAGGCGTGGGCGTGCCACGGCGGCGGCGTGCTGCGCGCCACCCTGTCGCCGGGCAGTGGCCTGATGACTCTGACGGCGGCGCCGCAACCGGAAGGCGAGCGGCGCGGCATCGTGCTCGATGAGAACGGGCAACCGGTGGCCGGTGTCGTCGTCGGCGAGGCGCGGCCAGGCCATGGCCAGGTGCATGGGCTCGGCATGCGCTTCGACGAGCGCGCGACCACCGATGCCGCCGGCCGCTTCACGTTGGCGCGCGCTGGGGCGGCGCTGCACCTGCTCGCCGATGGCGAGGCCATCGTGCCGGTGCGGGTCGCGGTCGCAGCGAACGCGGCGCCCGAGGAACTGCTGACGGTGCGCGTGCGGCGGCGCTGCGAGCTGCGCGTGTCCGGCGAGGTGGCCGCCGCCGTCGCCGTCGCCAGCGTCGATGCGGATGGCACGGAACAGCCGGCCTGTGGCGACGCGGCGGACCGGCTCGGCG
>CAMAUH010000227.1 GCA_945861365.1 Candidatus Kuenenia stuttgartensis | reverse complement strand
GGTGCTGCTCGCGGCGCGCCATGAGCACGCGGAACTGTTCGTGCTCGGCGATCTGTTCGACTCGTACGTGTCGCGTGGCCAGGTCGGTCACGGTTGCTGGCGCGACGTCGCCTTGGCGTTCGCGGCGGCGGTCGCCGAAGGCGTGCCGATCACGATGCTGCACGGCAATCGCGACTTCCTGCTCGGTGACGAGTTCGTCGCCGCCAGCGGGGTGCAGCTGGCGGCCGGCGGTGTGCGGGTCCGTCTCGGCGGGGTCGACACGCTGCTGCTGCACGGCGACGAGCTGTGCCTGAACGACCTGCCCTACCAGCGCGCCAAGCGCTGGTTGCGCAGTGCGCCGGTGCGCTGGCTGGCGCGCAACCTGCCGGTCCGGGTGGCCTTGGCGGCGGCGGCGCGGGCCCGGGCGAAGAGTCGCCGGGTCATCGCCGGCGGCGACCAGTCGCGCTTCCTGCCGACGATGGCGGCGCTCGAAGCGGTCATGGCCAGCGGGGTTGGCCGGCTCGTGTTCGGCCACATCCACCAGCATTGCCACGGGCGCCACGGCGCTTTCGACTACTGGGTGTTGTCGGCTTTCGACCGCGACACCATTGGCCTGCTGGTCGGTGCCGATGGGGCCCGCCCGGTGCAGTTCCCGGCCGGCGGGGGGCTCGCACCGGTGGCCGTGCCTGGACCGTGCTCGTTCGCCCGTTCGGGAGCCGGGTGAAGCCGGGAATTGGCGTTTGCCAGGGCTGCGCGGCAGTCGCTACACTGCGCGGCCCTTTTCCGGACTTGGCTTTGGGAGCCGGATCGTCGGCCGCGGTCGTGGTCCGGGCCGTTCTTTTCCAATCCGGATCGAATCGTTTGTTCCATTCGTTGCGGATCCCCAGATGACCGAACGCCTCGAGCCAGGCGAACCCAATCCCACCGAGGTCGTGGCCATCGATGGTCCGTCCGGAGCGGGCAAGAGCACCGTCGCGCGCCAGCTGGCGCAGCGGCTCGGGTTCGCCTTCCTCGATACCGGTGCGATGTATCGCGCCGTCACGTGGCACTTCCTGCAGTGTGGCTCGGCCCCGGCTGAGTGCGCGGCAGAACCCGATGGCGGGCAACAGCGCATGCGCGACGCGCTGGCTGACGCGCGGCTGGACCTGCGCGGTGGGCGGCTGTTGTTGAACGGCCGCGACGTGACGGCCCATTTGCGCACCCGCGAGGTGGAGTCGCAGGTGTCGGCGGTGTCGGCGTTGTCGTTCGTGCGGGCTGCCATGCGCGACCTGCAGCGCGGCGTCGCGGTGGCGGGGCCGATCGTGGCCGAAGGTCGCGACATGGGTTCGGTGGTGTTCCCGCGGGCGCGCTGGAAGGTGTTCCTCGACGCCGCGCCGAGCGAGCGGGCGCGCCGTCGCTGCCAGGACTTCGCGAGGCAGGGGCGGCAGGTCAGCGAGAACGACGTGCTCGAGGAGATCCTCGTGCGCGATCGCCTCGACAGCACCCGTTCCGACGCGCCGCTGCGGCAGCCGGCGGATGCGCTCTACATCGACACCACGGGACTGACCACCGAGGTCGTCGTCGCCCGCCTGTTCGCCTACGTGCGGCCCGAGGCCGATGGCCTGCGTCAGGTGGCGCCATGATTGCTCCCGCAGCGGGCATCGAGCGGCCGGCGGCGCGCAGCGCGTTCTGGTGGAACCTGTCGAAGTACGTCGTGCTGGCGTTCTGCCGCGTCTACTTCCGCCTGCGCGTCGAAGGTCGTCATCTGGTGCCGAAGACGGGGCCGGTGCTGTTGGTCGCCAACCACGCCAGCTTCACGGACCCGCCGCTGGTCGGCATCACGACCAGCCGCTGGGTGGCGTTCCTGGCGCAGATGGGCCTCGCCAAGACGGGTTTCATGCGCTGGTGGCTGCAGCAGATGGGTGTCACGCTGATCGACCGCAACGCGCCGTCGAAGGACGCCATGCGCTTCCTCGCCGACTGCCTGACCAATGGCGAAGCGGTCGGCATCTTCCCCGAAGGCACGCGCAGCGCGGATGGCAGCGTCGGCCCGTTCCGCAACGGGGTCGAGTTCCTCGTGCGCCGCACGGGGGCCGCGGTGGTGCCGATCGGCATCGATGGCGCCTTCCGCGCCTTCCCGCGCGGTGCCGTGGTGCCGCGTCCGCGCAAGCTGATCGTGCGCTATGGCGAGCCATGGTCGGCCGAGCAGGTGCTCGCGCCGGGTGGCGCCGAAGCGCTGCGCGCGCGCGTCGCCGAGTTGGCCCGCGCGCCGTTGCGCTCGGGTAATGACGCAGTTCGATCCGAAAGTGACCAGCAGTCGCGCGAGCGACCGTCGGTCGCACCAAGACCTTCAGCCGGCAGCGGGGCATGACCCCGTCGTCGGCGAGCCGTCAGTCGGATGGTCCGACTGGCGGGACAGTGACTGCTCGTGGCCGGATGGTCCGGCCGTGAGACCCTTCATCGTCATCCGTTTCGTTTCCCCTCCTCTCTCAACCCCTTTCGTTTGATGCACGGCAAGAATCTGATCAAGAAGTTCAAGTTGGCCGACGACGAGTTGTCGCGGCTGACGTCCGAGGCGCTCGGTACCGCCACCATGGCGGAGCTCGACACCGCCATCGGCAAGACCGTCGCCGAGTTGGCGCCCAACAAGATCGTCAAGGGCAAGGTCATCAAGGTGCAGGAAGACGGCACCGTGGTGGTCGACGTCAACTACAAGGCCGAAGGCCAGATCCAGATCGACGAGTTCCCGGATCCCCTCGCCGTGGTGCCAGGCCTCGAGATCGAGTGCCTGGTCGAGACCATCAACGACGCGGAGGGCTACATCCTGCTGAGCAAGCGGAAGGCCGACCGCATCCGTGGATGGGAGAACATCATCCAGACGCACAAGGAAGGCGACTCGGTCAAGGGTCTCGTCCTGCGCAAGATCAAGGGCGGCCTGCTGGTCGACATCGGCGTGCCGGTGTTCCTGCCGGCGTCGCAGGTCAACATCCGTCGCGCGGGTGACATCGGCGACTGGATCGGCAAGGACATCGAGGCGCGCATCATCAAGATCGACGAGGAGCGGATGAACATCGTCATCTCGCGCCGCAAGTTGATCGAAGAGGAGCGCGAGACCAAGAAGGCGATGCTGCTCGCCGAGCTGGCCGAAGGTCAGGTCCGCAAGGGCATCGTCAAGAACATCGCCGACTTCGGCGTGTTCGTCGATCTGGGCGGCATCGACGGCCTGCTGCACATCACCGACATGTCGTGGGGCCGCGTGAACCACCCGTCGGAAGTGCTGAAGCTCGACGACGAGGTCGAGGTCAAGGTCCTCAAGATCGACCGCGAGCGCGAGCGCATCGCGCTCGGCATGAAGCAGAAGACCGCGTCGCCGTGGGAGAACATCACGGACAAGTACCCGGTCGGCAAGCGCATCAACGGCGAGGTCGTCAACCTGATGAGCTACGGCGCGTTCGTCAAGCTCGAGGACGGCGTCGAAGGCCTGGTGCACATCTCGGAGATGTCGTGGACCAAGCGCGTCAACCACCCGAACGAAGTCGTCAAGCAGGGCGACAAGGTCGAGGTCGTCGTGCTCGAGATCGACACCGAGAAGCAGACGATCTCGCTCGGCATGAAGCAGACCGAGGTCAATCCTTGGGACATGGTGGCGGAGAACTATCCGCCGGGCACGGTCATCCGCGGCAAGGTGCGCAACCTGACCAACTACGGCGCCTTCATCGAACTGCAGGAAGGCATCGACGGTCTGTTGCACATCACCGACATGAGCTGGACCCGCAAGATCACGAACCCCAACGAGGTCGTGAAGAAGGGTGACGAGATCGAGTGCGTCGTGCTCTCGGTCGACCAGGAGAAGAAGCGCATCGCGCTCGGTCTCAAGCAGCTGCAGGCCGATCCGTGGACCGGGGACATTCCCGCCCGCTACCACATCGGCGACAGCGTCCCGGGCACGGTCACGAAGATCACCAACTTCGGCGTGTTCGTGGAACTGGAGCCGGGCCTCGAAGGCCTGCTGCACATCTCGGAGCTTGCCGACCACAAGGTCGACAACCCCGAGGAGGTCGTCAAGGTCGGCCAGCGCGTCGAGGTTCGCATCATCAAGATCGACACCGACGAGCGGAAGATCGGCCTGACGCTGATCCAAGCCCACTTCGAAGAGGGCGAGGAAGGTGCTCCTGCCAGCAGCGGCACGGCGAAGGAGCCGGAAGCTCCGAAGACGCCGGCGCTCGGTTCGCTCGCCGACCAGCTGAAGGGCATCGGCCAGCGCGTCAGTGCGCGCGAAGCGGCCAAGAAGAACGAGAACGAGGGCCAGTGAGCCCAGGCTGGCGCAGTGTGGCCAGGGCGGTGCGGGCGAGTGCCTGCATCGCCATGTCCGCACTCGCCGGCTGTGTGACGACGTACGAGACGACCAGCCTCGTCGATGCGCCGTCGAAGGAGAAGCTGGCGACGCCGCCGTCCGTGACGATCCCGTTCGGCGCGGATGGCAGTCCCAGCGACAGCGAGTTCACCCGCTTCTACCAGCGGGTGTTCGAGCGCATGCAGGAGGCCGCTGCCGAGCGTGATGTGCAGCAGCTGGAGATCCTGCTCGCCAGCTACGACCGCGAGGATCTGCCCGTGTCGATCCGCGAGCGTGTAGCGGGATACCGCGCCGTGGCCCGCGGGCTGCGCTTCGTCGCCGCGGCCGCGGCGGCCGCGAAGCTGGTCCTGCTGCCGACGGTGGCGGGCAAGGACGAGCCGCCGGCACTCGGTGCCGTGCTGCGCTACGAACTGCAACTGCCGGCACTCGGCGAGCCCTACCAGCTCGGCGGTCCCGACGAGGCCGACCCGTTCGGCGTCTCGATCGCCTACGTGGTCGCGGACACGTTCGTCGATGGCGGCACGCAATCGACGAAGGAGCGCCGGCTCGAGTACCTGCCGGCGGCATTCACGCTGCAGGGCGCTGCCGTGTTGCGCATTCCCATCGAGATCGACGTCCCGGCCGGCAACGCCGTGCATCGCAACGTGCGGGTGCGCGTCGATACCCTACCCGGCAGCGTGCGCACCGAAGCCGGAACGGTGCCGGTCGGCCAGGCCACGCTGGCGCGCACCGAGCTACCGCTGTGGCCGAAAGGGCACGAGGCGGTGCGGGCCGCTCCGGTGCAGCAGCTGCGGACCGCGCTGCAGGCCTTCGAGCCGCGCAACTTCGCCCGCGCCTACCTCGCGGCCACCTTCGCGCCGCCCGAGTCGCGCGGTGAGGTCCTGGGCCTGTTGATCGAACAGGTGCGCTTGGGCCAGCCTGATCAGGCGCAGGTCGCGATGGCGGCGATGAAGGCCATCACCGAGGTGGACCTGCCGATCGGCGACCGCGACGCGTGGCTTGCCTGGTGGCAGGCGCGCCGCTAGACAGCGCGAGTGAAGTTCCCTCCCGTCGAAGAGCAGCTGGCGGTCCTGCGCCGTGGCACCGTGGACATCAAGGCCAGCGAAGCCGAGCTGGCCGAGCGCCTGCAGCAATCGCGCGACAGCGGCCGGCCGCTGCGCATCAAGCTCGGCATCGATCCCAGCTCGCCGGACATCCACCTCGGCCATACGGTCGTGCTGCGCAAGCTGCGCGACTTCCAGCGCCTCGGCCACCAGGTGATCGTGCTGTGGGGCACGGCGACGGCGATGGTCGGCGACCCGACCGGTCGCAACAAGACGCGTCCGGCGCTGACCCGCGACCTCGTCGAGCAGAACAAGCAGACCTACCGCGAACAGGTCGCGCGCGTGCTCGACGTGCAGACCGCCGAGGAGCGCGAGAACGGCGAGTGGTTCCATCGCCAGAGCTTCATGGACTGCGTCGCGCTGGCCGGCCGCTACACCGTCGCGCGCATCCTCGAGCGCGATGATTTCCAGAAGCGCTACCGCGCCGAGCAGCCGATCTCCGTGCACGAGTTCCTCTACCCGTTGCTGCAGGGCTGGGATTCGGTCGAGCTGCGCGCGGATGTCGAACTCGGCGGCACCGACCAGTTGTTCAACCTGATGGTGGGGCGCGAGCTGCAGAAGCAGTCCGGCCAGCCATCGCAGGTCTGCATGACCGTGCCGCTGCTCGAGGGCCTCGATGGCGCGCAGAAGATGTCGAAGTCGCTCGGCAACTACGTCGGTGTCGCCGAGTCCGCGTCGGTGCAGTTCGGCAAGCTGATGAAGGTGCCGAACGAGCTGCTCGCGAAGTACTTCCTGCTGCTGACCGACCAGCCACAGGCGCGTGTGGATGCACTGCTGCAGAACCCGCTCGACGCCAAGTTCGCGCTCGCCGACGCGATCGTCGGCGGCTACCACGGCGCCGACGCGGCGCGCGCGGCGCGGGCCGAGTACGACCGCATCCACCAGCAGGGAGGACTGCCCGACGAGTTGCCCGAGTGGCGGCCGGGTGCGGAAACCCGCCGGCTCGAGGATGGCCGCATCGCGCTGCCCACCTGCATCGCCGGCTCCGGTCTGGCGGCGTCCACCAGCGAAGCCCGGCGACTGGTCGAAGCCGGCAGCGTGCGCATCGATGGCTCGGTGGTGAAGGACGTGAAGGCCGCCTTCGGGCCAGGCAGCTACGTGGCCCAGGTCGGCAAGGCGCGCGCGTCTCGCTGGGTTCTCTGAAGCGCGCGAGCCCGTTCCTGCGCTTGCATTGGACTGTGCGGAATGCCGATGGTGGGCGCCGCTGCAGTGCGGGCTAGCATGCGGTGCGGTGAGGCGGTCTCACCGGACCGGCGGCGCTGCGACGAAGGCAACGAGGCGATGGTGACGAACGGCATTCTCGCGACGAGCATTGCAGCGATGTGGTCGACGTTGCTGTCGGTCGCGGTCGTTCCGGCGCTCGCGGTAGCGGCCGTCGCGGCGATGCCGCAAGGCGGCGACGAGGAGTTGACGCGGTTGCGCGGGCAACTGCAGCAGTCGGGCGTCGACGGGCGCCCGCAGCGCGATGCGGCGATCGAGCAGCTGCTCGCGCTGCCGGGCCGCGAGGCCCACTTCGTGTTGCAGGCGCAGCTGTCGCGCCGGGAAGACCTCGACGGCCTGCGGGCGTCGATCCTGGCCGCGCTGCA
>CAMAUH010000226.1 GCA_945861365.1 Candidatus Kuenenia stuttgartensis | reverse complement strand
TTCCCCGTCAGCGAGACCGGCTTGTGGTCGGTGATCGCCTACGTGCCGAGCCTGTTCGGCATGTCGGCGACCGCACCGCACACGATCACGCACGCCGGCGGCACGGCGGTGCTGGCGGTCGACGAGAGCCAGGCGGCGACCACGGGGTGGCGCGACCTCGGCACCTTCTGGTTCACGCAAGGCACGGCGACGCTGGAAGTGAACGCGCTGCCGGGCCAGTCGGTGCTGGCCGACCGCTACGGCTTGCTGCGTTCGCGGCTGCCGTCCGGGCCGATGCTGGCGATCGGTTTTGGCACCGCGGGCGCGCTCGGTGGCCTGCGCTCGTCGATGCACGGCCGCGCCGGGCTCGGCGGCACCGTGGTGGTGCAGGGCAACCGCATGCCGCCGGGCATGCCGGTGGTGCTCGGGCTCGCGCTGCAGGGCACGTCGATCCCGCTGTTCGGCGGCACGCTGTACGTGCTGCCGCTGGCGACGTTCGGCGGCTTCGCCAACGCGGTCGGCGCGTTCGCGACCACGGTGACGCTGCCGGTCACGCCGAGCCTGCTGGGGGCGACGTTGTGGGCGCAGGGCCTCGCGCTGGATGCCGCGGGCCAGGATGGGGTGAGCCTGTCCGCGGCGGCCACGACGACCGTGCAGTAGGGGCGCTGGGCCGGGCGCCGTTCGCAGTGTGCCGCCGATGCCAGCGGGCGACCTGGGCTTGGGCTGATGCAGATCACGCAGCCGTCGTCGGTGTTCGAGGACCTGGTGTCCGGTTCCCACTCGCGGCGCCATGAGGCGTTCTTCCTCGCGCTCCGGGTTCGGCGCAGTTGCGGCTGCGGCCGTCGTTCCACTACAAGGATCGGCTCGGTTCCAACCCGGGCCCCATGAGCACGAACGATCCCGACGAACAGCCGACGCGCTTCGGTGGCCAGCAGCCGCAGAAACCAGCTCCCAGTCGGTCCGAAGATCCCACCATGCCTGCGCTGAGCAGGGACGCGGCGAAGGACGCGGGCAAGCCAGGTGCCGCCGGGAAGCCGGCCGCTGGTGCGGCGTCATCCGGCAAGCCAGCAGCGGCAGCGGCAGGCGGCGCGCCGGCCGATCCGCTGCTCGGCAAGACGCTCGGCGGTTGCCGCATCGAGAAGCTGCTGGGTCGCGGCGCGATGGGCGCCGTCTACAAGGCGCGCCAGGTCAAGCTCGACCGCGACGTCGCGATCAAGGTCATCCGTCCCGAGATGATGACCGACCAGCGCATGCTGAAGCGCTTCGAGGTCGAGGCGCGCACGGTCGGCAAGTTCAACAGCGCGAACGTGGTGATGGTGCACGACGTCGGCTTCGAGCTCGGCGTGCACTGGCTGGTGATGGAGTTCGTCGAGGGCAAGAACCTGCGCGACCACGTCAAGCTGCTCGCGGGCGGGCGGCTGCCGGCGGGTGAAGCGCTGTCGCTGCTGCGGCAGGCCATCAAGGGCCTCGAAGAGGCCCAGCGGCTCAGCATCGTGCACCGCGACATCAAGCCCGACAACTTGATGTTGACCGACCGCAGCATCCTGAAGATCGCCGACTTCGGCATCGCGAAGCCTCTGCAGGAGGACTTCAGCATGACGATGACGTCGGAGCTGGTCGGCACGCCGCTCTACATGAGTCCCGAGCAGTGCCAGGGCGAGGGCAAGCTCGACTTCCGCAGCGACATGTACTCGCTCGGTGCGACGTTCTACTACCTGCTGACGGGCGAGCCGCCGATCCGCGCGAGCTCGGTCTACGAGCTGATCCAGACCAAGACCAAGCTCGCCAACCTGTGCCTGTGGAAGGCGCTGCCGGGCCTCGACCAGAACAACCCGCTGTCGCGCGTCATCGAGCGCATGACCGCGCTGGATCGCGAGGATCGCTACGACAGCTACGAAGCGCTGCTCGCCGACCTCGTGCTGGTCGAACAGGGCGCCACGATCACCGTGCCGAAGGTCGGCGGTGGCCGCGGCAAGCGCGGGCAGCCGCAGTCGGCCGGGCGCGGCATCGCCCTGGGCGTAGCCGCGGTG
The DNA here is from genome assembly GCA_945861365.1 of Candidatus Kuenenia stuttgartensis. Lineage (GTDB taxonomy): Bacteria > Planctomycetota > UBA1135 > UBA1135 > UBA2386 > UBA2386. Next base: position 5,026 of record CAMAUH010000226.1, on the reverse strand, counting down.
CTGCTGGCGGCCGGCGGCGGCGGCTACCTGTGGTGGCGCGGCCAGCAGTCGCCCGTGGTGCCGTTCACCGAGGCTTCGCACACCGAGCAGAAGCAGCGGCTGGAGACGTTGCGGCAGCGCTTCGCGGCGGAAGGGCCGGGCACCGGCCTGATCGAGGACCTGCGGACGATGCCTGCCTTCGAGCTGCTGGCGCCGCAGCGCGACGCGCTGCTGGCCGAGGTCGAACGCGCGCAGGCGATGCGCACCGCGCTGGCTGCCGTGGTGGCGCCGGCCGAGCTGGCGCTGCCGTTCACGGACCTGCAGAAGCACTTCGCGGACGTCGCCGCGGCCGCGCGCGTCGACGACTCGGCCTCGGCCGAGTTCCGGTCGTTCGCCGCCAAGGAGGCGACCAAGGCGCGCGCCGAGGACCAGTTGGCCAATCTGGCGATGCGCACGCTGTCGAGTGCCTTCGTCGAGTGGCAAGGCGCGCGCAGCAAGGTCGGCAACGATTCGCAGGCGCTGGTGGAGTTCCGCGAACGGCTCGCGCAGATCGAACTCGGTCGGCGCGCCCTGATGGACCTGCTGCCGACGCAGCGCGACACGATCGAGCGGGATCTGCCCGGCGGCGCCCTCGACGCGGCGCGAGCCGGCCTGAGCGCTGGCGGTGGTCGCCCCGAGTCCGACGTCGGCGCGGCACTGCAGGACATCGGCACGGCGTTCGCCAAGGATGGACCGGCGTTGTCGCTGCAGACCCGCTTGAGCGAACTGCAACCGACCATGGTCGAGCAGGTGGCGCTGCGCAAGGCGCTGCTGGACGAGTTCCAGCGGGCGGAGACGGCGCGACTGCAGGCCGAGGATGCGCGCACCAGCAAGTTCCCGGTCGGCAAGCTGCCGTTCGACGACGTCGCGGACTACTACGAGACGCTCGAGCGCGCCTTCGATCCGGTGCGGCTGGCCGACAAGTCGCTGCCGCCATGGGCCGCCGAGTTGCGCCTGAAGCTGCGCGCCGAGGCGACGCTGCAGACGCGCATCGTCGCGGCCTGCGCCAGCGCGCTGGGCGAGGCGCGCAGCGGCACGGCGCTGGATGTCGTCGAGGCCGCCGTGCGGCGCGGCAAGCAGCAGTTGCCGTCCGCGGCCGCCGAACTCGACAAGCTCGACCTGGCGGGCGCTCGCGCGCGCATGGCGGCGATCGCCAAGGCGGCGCAATGGGACGACGATGCCGCGGCCCTCGGCAAGCGCCTGACCGAGATGCCGACGCTGGCCGAGTTCCTGGTGCAGATGCCCGATTGCACGCGCCAGCTCGAGGCCCTGACCAAGACGGCTGGAGAACTCGGCGCCGAGAAGCCGCCGGTCACGCAGCGGCTGCAGGCCCAGCTCGATCGCTGGCGCAAGGCGAGCGAACAGCTCGGCGCGATCGCCAAGAAGGTCGTCGCGGGCGAACTGCAGCAGGCCGATGGCCTCGTGATCGCCGGCGTGCCCGGCACCGAAGGCCGCGCCGACCTGGCCACGGCCGGTGAGGTCGTCACGGCGTGCCGCGACGCGTTCACTGCCCTCGAGCGGTCGCTCGACCTCGAAGCGAGCAAGCGCTTGCTGGCGGCGGCGCGCACCAAGGCGCAGTCGCTCGGTGCGGCGCTGCCGGGCGTCGAAGCGCGGGTCCGCAAGTGGCAGGATGGCATCGACCAGCTCGCCTCGGCGGCGGCCGGCATGGTGCCGATCCCGGGCGGTCGCACGCGTGCGGCGCCGACGTTGGTGCCCGCCTTCTTCCTGGCGTCGAGCGAGTGCAGCCGCGCCGAGTTCGCGCAGTTCCTGACCGAGCTGCGTCAGGCGGTCGCCGGCATCGAGGATCGGCAGCAGCGCCTCGACAAGGTCGCCGCGCGGTTCCCTGGTGTCGGCCTCGACGCCGAGCGGCTGCAGAGCCTGATCGAGCGCGACCTGTCGCGGGCCGTCGACAAGACGCCGATGGAGAACATGACCTGGTACTCGGCCGCGGCGTTCGCCGCCTGGTACGGGCGCACGCTGCCCAGCATGCCGGAGTGGTCGCTGGCCGCGTTCGGCGACGGCAACAAGTTCGAGTTCCCGTGGGGCAACGGTTGGTCGACCGATGCCGCGCAACGCAACCCTAGCAACCAGCAGATGGCGGACGTCGACAGCGGTGGGTTGTCGTGGCGCCAGGCCGATGGCGTGCGGTTGCACCATCTGGCCGGCAACGTCGCGGAGTGGTTGTTCGCCGACGCGAAGGATGCCAGCGCGGGGGTCGCCGGTGGTCGCTACAACGACAACAACGACACGAACGCTCGCGAACAGGCTGCTGGCAAGGAGCTCAAGGTCGACAAGACCGATGCTCGCCGCGGCGTCGGGTTCCGTACGGCCCTGCGGCCGCGCGCGTTCTTCGGTGCCGACTGGCCGAAGTGATCGGCCAGCCGGTCGGGGCTCAGCTGCTGCCGCTCTTGCGGGCCAGGATGAACCACTGCAGCTTCGGGTCGCCGAGCATCAGGCGGCGCGGCTCGTCGACGAAGCCCGAGTAGTCGCGCGCTTCCTTGCGGGACTTCGGCACGCGCGTGACCTTGCCGTTCTCGACGATGACCGGCGCCATCGTCACCTCGACCTCGGCCGACGGGAACGGGATCGTCAGGGTCAGCGTGTCGTCGCCGGCGACGTTGACGTACTGGCCCTTCTCGGCGGCCGCTGGCCAGTCGTCGTTGACGACCAGCATGCAGGGGCGCGGTTGCTCGTTGGTGTCGACCGCGTCGAAGGTGAACTGCTGGGTGGGGATGCTGCCGCACGCCGCGGTGGCGAGCAGCAGGGACAGGGACAGGAGGCGGTTCGTGTTCATGTCGGTCCTCAGCGGGCGCGCAGGGTCAGCTTGACGTTGGTGTCGGTGTCCACCATGTGCTCCATCTTCTCGAGGTCGAACCACTCGAGTTCGGGCTGGTAGTCGGGATGCGTCGCCTGCACGTAGACGCGCTTGTTGTTGCCGAAGTCGAACTTCTGGGGGCGGCTGTCGCCGGCGCCGACGCGCACGCCGTTGATGTAGACCGAAGCGTCCGGCGGATTCACCGACACGACTCGGACGAAGGAAGTGCTGTTGCAGGCGCACAGCGCGAGCAACGGCAACAGGATGGAGAGGTGGTTGCGTCGCATGAACGGGAGGCTCCGAGGCCAGATCGAGCGGCGCAACATACGGAGCGGCGATGGAGAGTCCAGGTCACTGCCGGCGGGGCACGCGCCGTATGCTGCATGGCCTGCCGGTCCCGTCCGCCAGCACCCGCCATACCGTGAAGTTCTTCGTGCCGTCCCAGGATCCCGCCGAAGGCCTCGGCGTGCTGATGTTGTTCCGCCTGATCGAGGAGTCGGTGCCGGCGTTCTTCCGGTCCGACCGGCCGATCGTCATCACCCGCGCCCCCGGGCGCCTCGCCGTGCTGGGCGGCTCCGCGCCGGAAGCACTGCGGTTGCAGCTGCCGATCGCCGAGGGGGCCTGCGTCGCGGTGCAGCAGAGCGACGACGACCTGGTGCGGCTGTGGGCGCCGTGCCGCGACGGCTCGCGTTCGCAGATGCTGTCGATGCGGCTGACGGACCTCGGCCTGCCCGACGCGCCGATCGACTACCAGGAAGCGCGTGCGCTGCTGCTGCCCGATCCGCGCGACCGCTGGGCCGGCTACCTGCTCGGTGCCTTGCTGGTGCTGGCGCGCGAACGCGGCCTGCGGCCGAAGCACGGCAGCGACCTGTTGCTGTACAGCGACGTGCCCGAGCGCCGCGGCGTCGCGGCGTCGACGGCGATCACGCTGGCGGCGATGCGCGCGTTCGCGCTGCAGCACGGCGTCGAGTTGACGCCCGCCGAACTCGCCAGCCTCGTGCACACCGTCGAGCACGAGATCTTCGGCGCGGCAGACCGGCGCGGCGACTCGATGGCGTTGCTGCGGGCGGAAGCGGGCGAACTGCTGGTGCTGCGGCACGGTCCGGGCGACCCCGGCCGCATCGCGGTGCCGAGCGACCTCGAGTTCATCGCGCTGGAGACTGGGCCGCTGCCGGACGATGCCGCGGCAGTAGCCGTGGCGGTTGCCGACGACGCGCACGCGGCGCGCTTCGCCGAACTGCTGCATGCCGAACCGAGCGACGCCAACCGGCGCGAACTCGGCGACCTGCTGTTCGCCGCGCACGCCGCCCGCGGCGGCGGCAGCGGCGAGTTCGCGTCGCCGGCCGATCTGGTCGTCACCGCGGCGCGCGCGCGCCGCGATGCGGGCGGTCCGCTGCTCGGCGCCACCGCGACCGGCGCCACCGGCAACACCGTCGTGCTGCTCGGGCCGCACACCAAGATCTGGTACGAGGCGTTGCGGTTGAAGAAGGCGCTGCACCAGGCGACCGGCCACAGCGCGCACGTGTTCCGCTGGTCGTCGCCGGGTGCTCTGTCGTTCGGCTCGATCGAGCTGAGGCCGATCGGTGCCGCCTGAACGGCAGCGCGCCGCGGTCCGACTGCTGCTGGCTGCGTTCGCGCTGGCGGTAGCCGTCGCGGGGTGGGCCCTGGCCGATCACGGCGACGCGGCGCCGGCGGGGCTGCCGGCGGGCGCCCCGCCGCCGTCGCGCGCTGGCGACGAGCGCTCGCAGCCTGCCGCGGCCGTCGCCACGGTTGCAGCCGACGCCGCCGAGGAGCGCACGGCTGCCGTGCGCGGCAGCATCCACGGTCGTGTGCTCGACGCCGCCGGGGCGCCGCTGGCCGGGTTCCGGGTGGTCCTGGTCGGCCAGCCGGGCGGCACGCGCAAGGTGTTGGAGCCCGCCGCGGATCCGCAGAATCTCGCCACGGCGGTGGTCGACGGCGACGGCTCCTTCGACTTCGCCGAGCTGGGCAAGGGCGACTACCAGGTGCAGCTGGCCGTCGCGCCGCACGTCGTGCGCGCGGTCCGTCTCGCGGCCGGCGAGCAACAGCAGGTCGAGCTGCGGCTCGACCGCGTCGCGGTGCTCGGCACGCTGCATCGTGGCGGGGTCGTCAGCGACCGGCACTGCGTGCGCGTCGTCGATGCCGCCGGCGCCGAGTGGATCGCCGGGCCCGGTG
>CAMAUH010000225.1 GCA_945861365.1 Candidatus Kuenenia stuttgartensis | reverse complement strand
TCGGAGTTCACCCGGCGGGCGCTGCTGTTCGTCGGCCTGCAGAGCCTGTTGGTAGCGCTCGCGGCCGGTGTCACGCTCGGCCTGCGCCGCTGAACGGCGCGACCGCGATCAGTGGTGGTGGTGGCCGCCCGGACCGTGCGCGTGGCCGTGCTTCTTCTCGTCGGCCGTGGCGCGGCGCACTTCGAGCACCTCGACGTGGAAGTTCAGGTTCTGGCCGGCCATCGGGTGGTTGGCGGTGATCGTGACCTTGTCGCCCTTGATCGTGCGCACCCAGACCGTCATCGGTTGGTTGTTGCGGCCGCGCGTCTGGAACGCCATGCCGACCGCCACCTCGGGCGGGAACTGCGACTTCGGCACCGCCTGCTCGGCGGCCGGGTCGTAGTCGCCATAGCCTTCGTTGGCCGGCACGATCGCGTCGAGCTTGTCGCCGACGTTCTTGCCGAGCAGCTGGCGTTCGAGGCCGGGCACGATGTTCTGGGCGCCGTGCAGATAGACGAGCGGATCCCCACCGAACGATTGGTCGGCGATCGAGCCATCGTCGAGGGTGAGGCGGTAGTGGATGGTCACGACGTGACCGTCGGCGATCGCGAGTTTCATGGGGGCGGGGAGCGTAGGGACGGGGCGGGGCGCCGGCGACAGCGGTGTCGGCTTTCGTGCCTGGCGCGAGGGGGGGGGCGTCAGGTGGCGGTGCCGTTCCGCCGCGCGTGGCGCAGCACGCGGAAGGCGACCACTACCAGGGTCAGCGTCGTCAACGGGATCACGAACTGCAGCATGGCCGAGGCATAGGCGGCCTTGGCCTCGTGCCGTTTGGCGTCCAGCACCAGGTAGGTCGTGTAGGCGCCGTAGTACAGCAGGAACACCACGCCCTGCCAGCGCGGGATCGTGAAGCCGGGGGCGAAGAACGGCAGGCAGGCGAACGCCACCGCGATCATCACGGGTACGTCGAAGCCGGCCATCGACTCGAGCAACGTAAGGCCACTCGGCGAGACCATGCAGGACATGCCCAGCACGCCCATGATGTTGAAGATGTTGCTGCCGACGACGTTGCCGACGGCGATGTCGCGTTCGCCCTTCCAGGCAGCGGTCAGCGAGGTCGCCACCTCCGGCAGCGAGGTGCCGGCGGCGACGATGGTCAGACCGACGACCACGTCGTCGACGCCCATCCACTTGGCGAACGCGACGGCGCCGGTGACGAGCCAGTTGGAGCCGAGCACCAGCAGGACCAGTCCCGCTACCACCCAGCCGATGCTCTGCCACATCGGGTGCCGCTTGTTGGCCTCGCCGCCGTACTCCCCTTCGTATTCGGCCTCGACTGCCTTCGATTCGCGGCGGCTGACGCGGATGATCCAGACCGTGTAGGCGATCAGCAGCGCGAACAGCGTCGCCCCTTCCAGGCGCGTCAGCATCCCGTCGCGACCGAGCAGCCACAGCGCGATCGACATCGCGATCATGATCGGCACGTCGCGCCGCACCAGTTGCTGCGCCACCACCAGCGGCACGATCAACGCCGACGCGCCGAGGATGAACAGCACGTTGAAGATGTTGCTGCCGACGACGTTGGCGATCGCCATGTCGGCCTGACCCGACCACGCCGCCTGCACGCTGACCGCCATCTCGGGGGCGCTGGTGCCGAACGCGACGACCGTCAGGCCGATGACCAGCGAGGACACGCCGGCCGCAGCGGCCACGCGGGAGGCGCCCTTGACCAGGCAGTCGGCGCCGAGCACCAGCAGTACGAGGCCCACGACGAACAAGAAGATGGTGAGCCAGTCCATGGGTGGGGGCCGCGGGATGCGGGGCGAGGAGGGTAGCGGTTGGTCGGAGCCACTGCACGTGGCGCCGTTCGGGGCGCCGGTCTGGCGACCGGGCTGGCTCCGCGACGGCGTCGGCGGTGCTACGTGGGGCTTCCTTCGTCCCAGGGGATCGCGCATAACTGCGGACCCCTCTCCTCCGCGCAACGCCGTTGAGTTCCGAAGCCTTCCGTCGCCTCCTCGTCGAGGCGAACGTCCTCGACAAAGACCGCTTGGCCAAGGCCGAGGCTGCTTCGAGCAGTCGCGGTACGCCGCTCGAGCGCACGATCGTCGCGCTGAACCTGGCCGACGAAGCTGCCGTGTGGAAGGTGCTGGCGAAAGCGCACGGCCTGAAGTTCGTCGATCCGGCGAAGTTCGCGCCGCAGCCGGAGGCGCTGAAGAAGGTGCCCAAGGAGCAGATCGAGCAGAACGAAGCGCTGCCGGTGCTGTTCAAGGACGGCGTGCTGTGGGTCGCGATCGACGATCCGGTGAAGACCTTCGTCGCCGACAACCTCGGCTTCCTGGCCGGCTGCACCGTGCAATGTGCGCTGATGCCGCCGCAGGCGTTGAAGCAGGCCCTGCGCAAGCACACCGGCGGCGGTGGTGGCAGCGGCGATGGCGGCGCGCGCGCTGGTGCCGCGGGCGGCGGCGGCAAGGACGCCGAAGGCGATGACGCGCCGATCATCCGCCTGGTCGGCAAGACGATCGAGGAAGCGCTGCAGCAGCGCGCCAGCGACATCCACGTCGAGCCGTTCCAGAAGCGGCTGCGCATCCGCTACCGCATCGACGGTGTGCTGAAGGAGGTCGCGTCGCTCGAGCACACGCTGCTGGCGCCGATCACGTCGCGCCTGAAGATCATGGCCGGGCTCGACATCGCCGAGAAACGCAAGCCGCAGGACGGCCGCATCTCGTTCCGAGGTCCGGGGCGCGACATCGACATCCGCACGTCGGTGCTGCCCGGCAGCCACGGCGAGACGATCGTCATGCGCCTGCTCGACAAGGAGCGCGGCTTGATGAGCCTGCAGGCGCTCGGCTTCGAGGGACTCGATCGCGAGCGCTTCAAGAACGTCATCGCGCGGCCCAACGGCATCGTGCTGGTGACCGGGCCGACCGGTTCGGGCAAGACGACGACGCTGTATGCCGCACTGCAGGAGCTGAACCGCCCCGACGTGAAGATCATCACGGCCGAGGATCCGGTCGAGTTCAACATCCGCGGCATCAACCAGTGCCAGGTGAAGTCGCGCATCGGCCTGACGTTCGCACGCATCCTGCGCGCGATGCTGCGCCAGGCGCCGAACGTGATCCTGGTCGGCGAGATCCGCGACAAGGAGACCGCCGAGATCGCGGTGCAGGCGGCGCTGACGGGACACCTGGTGTTCTCGACGCTGCACACCAACGACTCCGCGTCGGCGATCACCCGCCTGTGCGACATGGGCGTCAAGCCGTTCCTGGTCGCCGCGTCGGTGCAGGCGGTGCTGGCGCAGCGGCTGTTGCGCGTCGTCTGCAAGGACTGCCGCCAGCAGTACGACCCGTCGCCGGCCGAGTTGCGCAGCGTCGGCGTCGATCCGGGCCGCGTCGGCGAAGCGACCTTCTTCCGCGCCAACGGCTGCCCGACCTGCGGCCACTCCGGCTACCGCGGCCGCCTCGGCATCTACGAGCTGCTGCAGCTCGACAACACGCTGCGCGAGATGACGTTCCGCGGCGAACCGATGGTGCGCCTGCGTGAGTACGCGTGGCAGTCGGGCGGCATGTCGACTCTGCTGCAGGACGGCGTGCGCAAGGTCATGTCGGGACACACGACGATCCCCGAACTGCTGCGCGTCGTCGCCGCGGTCTGAGCAACCAGCAACCTCCAGGACATCGCATGGACATCTTCCCGTTGATGGATTCGGCGTTCGCGCGCAGCGCCGCGGACATCCACCTGTCGGTCGGCCGGCGGCCGGTGTTCCGCCTCAGTGGCGGCCTGGTGGAGATCGGCGACCACGTGCTGACCGCGACCGACACCGAAGCGATGGCCAAGCAGATCGCGCCGGCCAAGAACTGGGATGAACTCCTGCGCGTCGGCACCACCGACTTCGGTCTCGCCTTCGGTGAGAAGTGCCGGTTCCGCGTCAGCATCCTGACCCAGAAGGGCTTCCGCGGCGTCGTCATGCGCCAGATCCCGCAGAAGCTGCTGTCGTTCGAACAGCTCGGCCTGCCGGAGTCGGTGCTGAGCCTGCTGACGCTGCACCGCGGCCTGATCCTGGTGACGGGGCCGACCGGCTCCGGCAAGACCACGACGCTGGCGACGTTGATCGACTGGATCAACGTGCACCGCGACGCGCACATCATCACGATCGAGGATCCGGTCGAGTACTACCACTCGCACAAGAAGTCGCAGATGACGCAGCGCGAGGTCGGCAACGACGTGCCGAGCTTCGCCGAGGCGATGCGCCGCGCGTTGCGTCAGGACCCGGACGTGATCCTGCTCGGCGAGATGCGCGACCTGGAGACGACGTCGTCGGCGATCACCGCGGCCGAGACGGGCCACCTGGTGTTCGGCACGCTGCACACGACCGGTGCCGCGCGCACCGTCGATCGCATCATCGACCAGTATCCGAAGGAGCAGCAGGAGCAGATCCGTTCGCAGTTGGCGCAGTCGCTGGTGGCGGTGATCTCGCAGATCCTGTTGCCGGCGGCCAGTGGTGGCCGCGTCGCCGCCTACGAGATCATGCTGAGCAACCCGGCGATCGAGAACCACATCCGCAAGTGCGAGACGTTCAAGATCCCGTCGGTGATCCAGACCAGCCGCCGGCAGGGCATGGTGCTGATGGACGATTGCCTGCTCGACCTGTGGCGGGCCGGCCGCATCACCAAGGAAGTGGCGCTCGAGCGGGCCTTCGACCGCAAGGGCCTTGGCGCGCGCATGGGCGTGCAGGTCGCGGAGTAGGCGCATGGCTCCGCGGCGACTGCTCGGCCAGATCCTGAAGGAGTTCGGCCTGATCCACGAGGGCATGGTCCAGGAAGCGCTGTCGGTGCAGCGCGAGAAGGGCGGCCGCATCGGCGAGGTCCTGTTGGCGATGAAGGTGGTGGAAGCCGCCGACGTCGCCCGCGCGTTGGCGAGCCAGGCCGGGCTGCCGTTCCACGACCTCGCGACCACGCCGCCGCAGCAGGAGGCGATCGGCAAGATCGACCTCGCCACGGCGCGTGCGTTCTCGGTGTTGCCGGTCAGCCTGCAGGGCAAGGTGCTGAAGGTGGCGATCGCCGATCCCGCCGGCGTGGCGATGCTGCAGGACCTCGGCTTCACCACCGGCTGCGAGATCCAGGGCGTGGTCGCCGAAGCGAGCCTGATCACGCAGGGCCTCGACCGCTACTACAAGGAAGACGCTGGCGACAGCAAGCAGCGCATGCAGCAGCTGGTCGCCGAGCTGCAGCAGGTGGGCGGCAAGATCGACCTCGAGGACAAGGCGGCGATGGCCGCCGCAGCGCCGGTCGTCAAGCTGCTGAACTACATCCTCTACCAGGCGATCCGCGACAAGGCGTCGGACATCCACCTCGAGCCGTTCGAGACCGACTTCAAGATCCGTTATCGCGTCGACGGTTCGCTGTTCGAACTCGAGGCGCCGCCGCCGCACCTCGCCGAAGCGCTGATCGCGCGCGTCAAGGTCATGAGCGACCTCGACATCGCCGAGACCCGGTTGCCACAGGACGGCCGCATCGAGCTGACCGTCGGCGGCCGTTCGGTCGACCTGCGCGTGTCGACGTTGCCGACGATGTACGGCGAGTCGACCGTGATGCGCATCCTCGACCGCAGCAACGTGTCGCTGAGCCTCGACAACCTCGGCCTGCTGCCGCCGGTGCGCGCACACCTGCGCCGCTTCATCGACCTGCCGCACGGCATCGTGCTCGTCACCGGGCCGACCGGCTCCGGCAAGACGACGACGCTGTACGCGATGCTGAACGAGGCCAACAAGGAAGACACCAAGGTCATCACCGTCGAGGACCCGGTCGAGTACGACCTCGAAGGCATCATCCAGGTCCCGGTCAACGAGGACATCGGCGTCACCTATGCGTCGGTGCTGCGCACGATCCTGCGCCAGGATCCGGACGTGATCCTGGTCGGCGAGATCCGCGACAAGGAGACCGCGCAGACCGCGATCGAAGCGAGCCTGACCGGACACCTGGTGTTCTCGACGCTGCACACCAACGACGCCGCTTCGGCGGTCACGCGCCTCGTCGACATCGGCATCGAACCGTTCCTGCTGACGGCGACGCTGCAGGGCATCCTGGCGCAGCGCCTCGTGCGGCGCGTCTGCAGCGAGTGCAAGGTCTTCTACGAGCCCGCCGACGACGTGCTGCGGCGCCTCGGCCTCACCGCGACGCAGGTGCTCGGCAAGAAGTTCGCCTACGGCAAGGGCTGCGCCCGCTGCAACTTCACCGGCCACAAGGGCCGCATGGCGATCACCGAGATCCTCGATGTCGACGACGGCATCCGTGAGCTGATCCTGCAAGGCTCCAGCACCACGACGCTGCAGCAGGCGGCGATCGAGAAGGGGCTCGTCACGCTGCGCGAGAACGGCTTGCAGGCGATCTTCGACGGCGCCACGACGGTCGAGGAAGTGCTGCGCGAGACGTTGACGCAGTGATCGCGCGTTGCCGCGGCCCGCGGCGATGCACTACAACGCGCGCATGACCAAGAGCCGCGGAGCCCAGTCCACGCCGATCCGCGACGCCGTCGCGCGCATGCTGCAGGAGCTGGATCCGGAGCCGGGCCGCGAGGGTCTGCGCGACACGCCGGCGCGCGTCGAGAAGGCGTTTCAGGCCTACACCGCCGGCTACGCGCAGGATCCGAAGAAGGTGATCGGCGACGCGCTGTTCGAGGCCGAGACCGACGAGATGGTGGTGGTGCGCAACATCGAGCTCTACTCGCTGTGCGAACACCACCTGGCGCCGTTCTTCGGCAAGGCCCACGTCGCCTACATCCCGTCCGGCAAGATCGTCGGGCTGTCGAAGATCGCGCGCGTCGTCGACATCTACGCGCGGCGGCTGCAGGTGCAGGAACGCCTGACGATGCAGGTCGCGCAGGCGCTCAACGAAGTGCTGCAACCGCGCGGCGTCGGCGTCGTCATCGAGGCCTCGCACCTGTGCATGATGATGCGCGGCGTCGAGAAGCAGAACAGCAGCACGGTCACGTCGTGCCTGCTCGGGCTGTTCCGCAAGGATGAACGCACGCGCGCCGAGTTCCTGCAGCTGGTGCGCGGTCAGTAACCGAGCCGCGCCCAGATGCCGTTGGTGACGTCGA
>CAMAUH010000224.1 GCA_945861365.1 Candidatus Kuenenia stuttgartensis | reverse complement strand
CGCCAACCACTGCGGTGTCACGGCGGGTGCGGCACCGACCACGGTCTTCTACTGGAACTACAAGAACGCCACCTGCGGTGCCGGGCCATTCAGCCTCAGCCAGTTCAACACCGGCGCGACGTGGCGGTCGAGCTACGCGACCAGCGACTTCACGCTGGTCGAACTGAACGCTGCGCCCAATCCCGCGTGGGGCGTCACCTACGCCGGCTGGAACCGCGCGACCGGGGACTTCCCCAGCGCGGTGTGCATCCACCACCCATCCGGCGACGTGAAGAAGATCTCGTTCGAGAACAACGCCACCACGACCACGTCGTACGGCGGCACCGCGAGCCCCGGCAATGGCTCGCACGTGCGGATCATCGACTGGGACCTCGGCACCACCGAGCCGGGCTCGTCGGGCTCGCCGCTGTTCGACCCCAACCGCCGCATCGTCGGCCAGCTGCACGGCGGCAGCGCCGCGTGCGGCAACAACCTGAGCGACTACTACGGCCGCTTCTCGGTGTCGTGGACCGGCGGCGGCGCCAACACGTCGCGGTTGTCGAACTGGCTCGATCCCCTCAACACCGGCGCGACCACGGTGAACACGCTGGTCGCGGGCGGCGGCTCCATCGCCGCGGCGACCAGCTACGGCAACGGCTGCTACTCGTCGGCCGGCGCCTACGCACAGACGTTCGGCACCGGCTCCGCGTTCGACCTCGGCGGCACGGCGGTGGTGACGACCACCGTCAATCACGCGCCCATCGCCAACGGCTACACCGTGCAGGCCGGCGCCAACACGTGGTTCACGCCGGTCGCCGCCAACCTCGGGCTGGCCGACGACTCGGTCAGCGCCGCCGTGACGCTGCCGTTCGCGTTCGCGTTCCCCGGCGGCTCGACGACGCAGATCCGCATCTGCAGCAACGGCTACATCTGGCTCAACGGCACGACGACGACCGCCGACTACCAGCCGCTCGTTGCCACCCTCGCTGCGGGTCCGGCGCGCCTCGCCCCGCTGTGGCTCGACCTCAACCCGGGTGCCGGCGGCACCGTGCACTACGACGTCGACCCGAGCAACACGGCGGTCTACGTGACGTGGAACGGCGTCGTGCAGTTCAACACGACGACCGCGAACACGTTCCAGTGCGTGCTGCGCAACACCGGCGCGGTCGAGTTCCGCTACCGCACGATCGGCAGCACCACCGCGACCAGCCTGGTCGGCCGCAGCCGCGGCGTCAGCAACGTGCCGCCGAACACCGACATCTCGACGGCGATGCCGTTCCCGGTCACGGTCGACGCCGCGGGCCTCGCGTTCACGCCCGTCAACCGGCCGATCCTCGGCACCACGCAGACGATCAACCTGACCAACGTGCCAGCACCGGCGAGCAGCATCGGCATCGTCGTGGTCGGCTTCAGCCAGATCCCGGCGGGTGTGAACCTGGTCACGATCGGCGCCCCCGGTTGCTTCCTCTACGTGCCGCTGACGATCACGCAGACGCTGTTTCCGCTGGGCGCCAGCACGCCGTGGAACCTGGCGATCCCGAACACGCCGGCGCTGGCCAACACGCACCTGTTCGTGCAGGGTGCGGCGCTGATCCCGCCCGGCACCAACTCGTTCGGCGTGCTGACGTCGAACGGTGTCGACCTGCTGCTCGGCACGCTGTGATGCGCGCGCTTGCCGCGTGATCGCGGCGAACGCGCTACAGGAACCAGTCCTGCTGCTCGTTTGCCGGCGCCTGCTGCGGCAACGGCGCGTTGCTGCCGACCATCTCTTCGAGCCACCAGTTCGTGCTGTTGTAGAGGCACGTCACCTCGCGGCACTCGTGGCTGGCGTCGAAGCCACCGAGGATCTGCGCCGTCGCGTGCTGCGCCGCCGCCGGCACGGCCCACAGCTCCTTGCCGCCGAGCATCGCCTTGCCGACACCGCGGTGCGCCGGGCAGTTGAACGTGCCGAGCGGCGTCAGCACCTGCCGCAGCATCTGCATGTGGCAGACCTTCGGCTGCGTCGTGTAGTCGCGCCACGTGCCGGCCATCAGCACGCGCAGGTTGGTGCTCGCCAGCACGCGGAAGTCGGGCCGCACCGCAGCGCGCGCGTCGGCGAGGTTCTGCTGGATGCGCGCGACCACCGCCTGCAGTTCGCTCTCCGTCTTCGCCGGGTCCATGACCTCGGCACCGTCCGCCTGGCGCTCGAGGAACGGCTTGAACGAGATGTAGTCGAAGCGTGCGTCGCTGGCGCGTTTGGCCGCCATCACCATCTCGTGGATGTTCTCGATGATCTTCACGGCACCGCGGCTGCCGCCCTTCCACGTGATGACGAACGAGAAGCCGAGCTGCAGGGCCGGGTTCGCGGCCTTGATCTTCGGGATCCAGCTGCAGATCTCGTCGAGCGTCAGCGTCGCACTCGACGGGTTGTGCATGCGGCGGAACACGTCGTTGCTGCCGCTGTCGAGCGACAGCCGCACCCAGTCGCCGGTGGTGAAGAACGGTGCTGCCTGCAGCAGGCGATCGCCGCGGCTGCCGTTGCTGACGACGGCGACCGCGAGGCCGAGGCCCTTCAGGAACTGCACGAACGGCACGAAGCCCGGGTAGAGCGTCGGCTCACCGCCGCCGATCAGGATCACGCTGCGCAGCCCGCGGGCCGCCATGCGCTCGATCGACGCGCGCAGCTGGTCGTCCTCGTGCTTCTCCTTGCTGTTGAGGATGTCCCAGTCGATGCAGTGGTCGCACTTGTAGTTGCACGCCGTGGTCAGATCGAGATTGACCGACAGCGGGGCGAGATCCGGCATGTCCGGTGCCGGCTGGCCCGCCGCCGCGGCGGCCCGCGCACTGCGCTGCCATTGCACGTAGTCGAGCACCTTCGGCCACAGGCTCGGCTGCTGCAGCTTCTGCGCGAAGTCGTGCACGCGCTCGACGGCGCGCGAGTCAGCCGAGGGCGTCGAGGATGGCCGCGTAGAGCCGGAGGCGGAGGTCGATGGCGTCGGCTGTGGTTGTGGTGCGTTCACGGTTCGGCACGCGCAAGGAGTTGACGAAACCATATACGAGCGTGTGCATGGGATCGTGCACCGGAATCGTGCGGCCGTCGGCGGCGACGAACGATTGGGCGTAGTTCGCACCGATGCGGCGGTCGATGCGCAGCCCGTTCACGGCGATCCAGGCGGGTCGCGGCTGCGCCGGCGTGTGCTGCAGGTGCAGCTCGACGGCCACGGCGCCCCCCTGGCACGGCAGCGTGAACGTGACGCGGTTGGTGGTCGCCAGCTCGCTGGCATCGGCCTGTCGCACCTGCATCGGCACCGCGTCCGCGGGCAACGGCACCAGCGCCTGCACGACGCTGAGCACGTGCGACAGCGAGTCGACGACCATCGGGCGGCCGGGCGTGATCGGCCCGAGCCCCATCGCGACGTGCTCGAGGCGACCGCCGCGCAGTTCGGGATGCAGCGCCCACAGCGCTGGCAACACCTCGGGCCACTGGCAGTGCTCCAGCAGCAGCAGGCCGCGCGCGCGGAACGCGGCGATGCGTGCGCGGCCGGCAGCCAGTTCGGCGACGGCGACGACCGGCTTCTCGCACAGGCACGGGATGCCGGCCGCCAGCGCCGCGTCGAGGCCGGCGAGGTGCGCCGCCACCGGGGCGGCGACGACCAGCGCATCGACGGCGCGCGCGAGGCTCGTCGCATCCGCATGGGCCGGCACCGGGTCGCCGAGGCGCGCGGTCAGTTCGGCGGCCGCCCGTTCGCCGCTGGCCGCGTCGCGGCCGCTGACGCCGGCGATGCGGCAGCCGGCGGCGCGGAACGCCAGCGCGAAGTACGGCCCCAGCCCTTGCCGCGTGCTGCCGGCCCCGACGATGCCGATGCGCGGGCTCACCGCCAGGGCGACCGGATCGCCCATCAGTTGCCCACGACCAGGGCCAGGCCGTTGCTGAGCACGGCGCCGAACGCATTGACCCACGGATCGGTCGCGAGCAACTGCGCATTCAGGGTCGCACCGAGGGTCGACAGCGTGCTCGGCAGCGCCAGCGTGGCCTGTGCGACGCTCGTGGTGTTCGGCACCAACGTCATGAGGTCGACGCTGCAGTAGGCGCGGCAGGTCGGCATGCCGAGCGCCGTCAGGTCGAGCGGCAGCGGCTGCCCGGCCCAGGTCGTGTTCGAGAAGCCGAACACGAACACCGCGAGCTGGTTCGGCCGCAGCTGCGAACCGGTCAGCGTCACGGACTGGCCGAGCCGCGGCGGCGTCGCCGCGAGCACCGGCACGCCGTTGGTGCCAGCACAGCCAGCACCGAGCTGCGCCACCACCGGCTCACGGACGACGATCGTCCACAGGCCGCGCCCGTGCGTGGCCGCCAGCAGCGTCGTCGTCGAGTTGTGCAGGAACACCACTTCGTCGACCGACACGTCGGCGGGGCCGTCGTTGCTGGTCGACCAGGTCGCCCCGCCGTCGTCGCTGGCGAACAAGCCGACCTGCGTGCCGACGTACAGGTGGGTCGCCAGCAGCGGATGCTGCGCGATGCCGTTCACCGGCGCCGACGGCAGGCCGGTGACGCCGCTGCCGGTCAGGTCGACGAAGGTCGCGCCGCCGTTGCTGGTCTTCCGCAGGTTGTCACCGGCGAAGCCGCCGAGGCCCACGAACACCGTCTGGCTGTCGGTGTGGTCGATGACGATGCGCTCGATGTAGCGGTTCGGCAGCGGGTTGGTCGACACGTTGTCGTCGACCACGATCCACGTCGGCGCCGCCGCGGTGCCGTTGGCGGTGCGGTAGATCGTGCCGTTGTTGTGACCGATCCAGATGACGTCGGAGTTGCCGGGCGCCACCGCGATCGCCGAGATGTTGGAGTCGGTCGCCGGCTTGATCGCGGTCCACGCGACGGTCGCGGCGCGCGCGTTCGTGGTGCGCCACAGGCTCGCAGCGCCGACCAGCAGCCGCTGCGGATCGTTCGGATCGAGCAACAGCGGCGCGATGAAGTTCGCCGCGGTACCAGCCTCGGTGATGCCGGCGTCGATGTAGCTCGCCGAGGTGCCGCCGTTGCTCGAGCGGTGCACCTGCGCGTAGACGTACTCGCCGTAGATGTAGTTGGGATTCAGGCGATCGATCGCCGCGAAGCCACCATCGCCGCCGAACGTCAGCGCCGCGTTGTTGCTCGCGGATTGCAGCGTCAGGTGGCCGTTGTCCTGCGTGCCGCCGGTGATGCGCCCCGACGTGGCGTCGCCCGCCGCGCCATAGAACTGGCTGGTGCGATAGCTCTGTTCGCGGCGCGTCCAGCCGGCGCTGGAACTGGCCGTGCGGATGTCAGCGGTCGTGTAGACGCCGCCATCGTTGGTCGCATAGACGCGGCGGTTCGTCGTGCCGTTGAAACCCGGGTCGGCGACCAACTGGTGCTGGTCGGGATGCGGCGCCTGCGTGTTGATGTAGCCGTTGCTGATCTGCGCCAGCGTGACCCCGGAGTCGGTCGACTTGTAGAGGTGGTAGGCGCCGGTCACCAGGAACGTCGCGTCGGTCGGATCGACCCAGAGCGTGTTGTAGTACCAGGCGGCACCCGAGCCGGTGCCGGTGGTCTGCTGCGCCCAGTTGGCCCCGCCGTCGGTGCTGCGCCAGATCAGACCGCCGCCGGTGCCGCACGACGCGTAGACCATGCCGGGCACGCTCGCCGCGTAACACAGCTCGATGCGCCCGCTGGTGCCAGGCTGGCTGACGAGCCCCGTCGCCGCGTTGGTCCAGGTGGCGCCGCGGTTCGTCGAGTAGACGACGCGGTGCACGCCGCCCTCGTAGATGTCGGCGACGCACTTCGTGGCATCGTTCGGATCGAACAGCACCTGCATGCACGCCGTCGCACTGCGCACCAGCGTCCAGGTGTTGCCGCCATCGGTGCTGCGCTGGATGCCGCCCGGCGAACGGGTCGCCGCCAGCAGCGTGTTCGGTGCCGACGGGGCCACGGCGATGCGGTTCACGTAGCTCCACGTCGCGGTCGCCGGCAAGCGCGTGAACGTCAGGCCGCCGTCGATCGACTTGTAGATGCCGTTGCCGGTCAGCGCATCGCCGTTGAAGAAGCCCTCGCCGGTGCCCGCGTACAGCGTCGCGGGCGTTCCCGGCACCAGCGCGAGACTGCACACGGCGAGATTGCTCATCCGATCGTCGATCGGCGCCCACGACGCACCGGCGTTGGTGCTGCGCCAGATGCCACCACCGACCGCGCCCGCCCACATCACGGACGGGTTGCTCGGGTCGATGACGAGGCTGCGCGTGCGGCCGCCGATGTTGTTCGGGCCGCGCTCGGTCCAGCCGAAGCGGCCGATGCCGGCGTCGTCGATCGCGGCATGGTGTGCGGCATTCGCCGCCCGCTGCGCGCGCGCGATCTCGACGTCGGCGGGATCGAAGTTGCCGTTCTCGTCGCGCCAACGGGCGAGCCGCCACAACCGCGCTTCGTCGGGGCCGCCGGGGATCGCCTCGGGCGCGCGGCGCACGCCCGTCGCGGCTTCGCGCTGCTGGTTCTGCAGCTTGCGCTCGCGGGTCAGTTCCCGCAGCGCCTCGGTGTGCGCCGGCGAATCCGCCAACGGAACCGGAGTGGCGCAGGCCGTGAGGATCAGGATCGCCGGAACGAAGTTGCGCATGGGGTGATGGCTCGCGGGCAGCGCCACAGCATACGGAGGCAGCACAGCGGAAGAACCGAGCTCCCGCGGCCCACAGGACCTTCACACGGGCTTTGGCAACGCCTCGCCCGACCGGCCACACTGCCGCGATGCGTTGCCTCGCCCTGCTGTTCGTGTCGGCCCTCGCCGCCCCCTTGCTCGCGCAGACGCCGCGCATCCACACCGACCGGCCAAACGGCGCCCAGCTGCTGAAGCTGCCGAAGGAAGAGGACGCGTTCGGCTTCGTCGTCTTCGGCGACCGCACCGGCGGCACGCCGGAGGGCATCGAGGTGCTGAAGCAGGCCGTCACCGACACCAACCTGCTCGACCCGGCCCTCGTGCTGACCGTCGGCGACCTCGTGCAGGGCTACAACGGCCAGGTCGAGTGGATGGCGCAGGCGGCCGAGTTCAAGGCCGCGATGGGCAAGCTGCGCATGCCGTGGTTCCCGGTCGCCGGCAACCACGACATCTACTGGCGTGGCC
>CAMAUH010000223.1 GCA_945861365.1 Candidatus Kuenenia stuttgartensis | reverse complement strand
GGTGCGCACAGCGCCTCGAGCGCCTGCTGCCGAAGGACCGCACCATCACGCTGGTCGCCAGCGAGAACTACTTCGTGTTCCAGCCGCTGCTGCCGGAAGTGGTCGGCGCCAGCCTGTCGCCATCGCACGTCATCAGCCCGCTGCGGCACCTGCTGCGCCGCACGCACGTCGTGCGCGGCGACATCGGCCGCGTCGAACTCGCGCCGAACGGCACCGGGCTGGCGGGCAGCGCCACCGTCACCGCCGACGGCGTCGAAGAAGCCGTGCGCTTCACGGCGAAGCACCTGGTGCTGGCGCTGGGCTCGATCGTCGACGTCAGCCGCATCCCCGGCATGGCCGAGCATGCGCTGATGATGAAGAACGTCGCCGACGCGCTGCTGCTGCGGCACACGATCCTGACGCGCCTCGAGCGCGCGATGCTGGAGCCGGATGCCGACGATCGCGCCGCGCTGCTGACGTTCGTCGTGGTCGGCGGCGGCTTCTCCGGCGTCGAGACCGCCGCCGAGATCAACGACCTGGTCCGCAGCGCCGTGCGCTTCTTCCCGGCGATCGCGAAGGAACGCCTGCGCGTCGTCTGCGTGCACTCGCGCGGCCACATCCTGCCCGAACTCGACGCGCGCCTCGGCGCCCACGCGCTGAAGGTCCTGCAGAAGCGCGGCGTCGAGTTCCGGCTCGACACCAAGACGCGCGCCGCGTCGCCGCAGGGCGTCTATCTCGGCAACGGCGAGCTGATCCCGGCGCGCACGATCGTCTGCACGGTCGGCAACGCGCCGCATCCGCTGCTGAAGGAACTCGCCACCGCCGACGCGTCGGGCCGCTTGCCGACCGACGCGCAACTGCGCCTGCTCGGCCACGACCGCGTGTGGGCCATCGGCGACTGCGCCGCCAACCCGGATGGCTACGGGGCCGTGTCTCCGCCGACCGCACAATGGGCGAGCCGCCAGGGCGACATCGCCGGGCGCAACATCGACGCCACGCTGCGCGGCCGGCCGCTGCAGGCGTTCCGCCACAAGAACCAGGGCCAGCTGGCGACGCTCGGCCACATGAACGCGGTCGCCGCAGTCGGCCCGTTCCGCATCACCGGCGTGCTGGCGTGGTGGCTGTGGCGCACGATCTACCTGGCCAAGCTGCCGCGCTTCGAACGCAAGCTGCGCGTCGTCATCGACTGGACGCTGAACCTGTTCTTCCCGCGCGATCTCAACGCGCTGGCGATCGGCGTCACGCAGGGCCACGCCAAGGTGCACCTCGAAGCCGGCGAGACGCTGTTCCACCAGGGCGATCCGAGCGCGGCGTTCTACGTGATCGAATCGGGCCAGATGCGGCTGACGCGCTGCGACGCGAAGGGCATCTGCGTCGGCAGCGACGCACTCGGCCCAGGCGAACACTTCGGCGAAGGCTCGCTGCTGCGCGGCGGCGCGAGGGCGACGACCGCGGTGGCGATCGCGCCGACGACGGTGCTGCGCTTCGCTTCGCGCGAGTTCACGACGCTGACGCACTGCTTCGGCGCGTTGCGCAAGCTGCTGGAGGCGTCGTCGCGGCGCTTCCAACCCGCCGACGCCATCGTGCCGGACTGGGTGCCCACGGAACGGCTGCAGCTGCCGGTGCACGAGATCATGACGAAGGCGGTGCTGACGCTGCCGCCCGACACGACGCTGCGGCGCTGCCTCGAAGTGTTCCTGGCGAAGCGCTTCAACGCGTTCCCGCTCGCCGATGGTGACGGCAAGCTGGCTGGCCTCGTCACCAGCACCGACTTGTTCGCGGCGCTGCGGCGCGATGCCGACCTCGAGCAGCCATTGCGCGCGATCGCGACCGCGCAGGTGCAGTGCGTCAGTGCCGAAGAACCGATGGCGCGCGCGATCGAGATCATGCGCCGCCGCGACGTGAAGCACGTGGTGGTCACCGATGCCGAGCAGCGCGTCGTCGGCATCGTGTCGATCAAGGATGTGATCGCGCGCATGCTGGCCGATGCCCCGGCCGCGGCGCGGTGAGCCGCGTCACTTGGCGGCGGGCGCAGCTTTCGGCTTCCGCGGCGCCGGCAGGTAGTGCACCCCGTTCTCACTGCGCGTCGTATCCAATGCGAACGCGTCGCGGTTGTTCAGGAAGTCGATCACGTACTTCGCCGGGATCGCGAAGTTCAGCCCCTGGAAGCCGCGGTACCCCGCACTGTTCACCCCGACCACCTCACCGCGCAGGTTGAACAGCGGCCCGCCCGAGTTGCCGGGATTGATCGGCGTCGTGATCTGGAAGTGGCACCGCCCTTCGAACGTGCGGTTCGTCACGCTGATGATCCCGCTCGACACCGTGCGGTCGAGGCCGATCGGTGCGCCGATCGCGTAGACCGTGTCACCGACCTGCATGCCGTCGCTGTCGCCGAGATAGATCGTCTTCAGCTGCAGATCGCTCGGCGCCTCCATCTTCACCAGCGCCAGGTCCATGTTCGGGTTGATCGCCGCGACCTTGCACTTGCGCACCGTGCGCGGCTCGAAGCCGTTCTTGCCGAGCGAGTAGACGACCACGTCGACCTCGACCTCGCGCTCGACGACGTGGAAGTTGGTGACGACCCAACCGTCGGCATTGGTGACGAAGCCCGAGCCCTGCCCGCCGGCGGCCTCGATCTTGACCACCGCCTCGCCCATCAGCTTCGCCCCTTCGGCGACGGAGCGTTCGGGCAGTTCGGCGCGCGACCACAGCTTCTCGTGCACCACGCCGCCGGTGCGTTTGCCATCGACCGTCTCGCGGCGCAGCACCGACGCGATCGGCACCTTCAGCACGTCGTAGCCGACATCGATGAAGATCGCCTGCTCGGTGGCGCGCAACACGCGGCCCTGGATGCGGGTGCCGTTGCCCAGCTCGAGCACTTCGACCGTGTCGGGTTTCAGCACCGGCAGGTCGACCGCGGGGGCCTTCGGATCCTGCACACAGAACAGCAGCGCGAGCGTTGCGACGAGCATCCGCGCAACCATAGATTGGCTCGCGGATGTCCGCCAAGCCCGCAATCACGTTCGTTCTCGGCCTGTCGTCGCTGCCATTGGTCGCGCAGAGCGGGCCCCCACCGATCCCGACCGAACTGCGCGCACGCTTCGGCTTCGAAGGGCCGCTGGTGGTCAAGGTCGGTGACGGCATCAGCAACCTGCAGATCGCCGACGTCGATGGCGACGGGCGCGTCGAAGCGATCGCCATCGATGCCCGGCGCGCGCGCCTCGTCACCGTGAAGGTGACGGGCCGCGAGACGAAGCTCGAGACGATCCCCACCAATGGCCAGATCGCCGGCTATGCGCTGGCCGACGTGCACGGCGACGGCGTGCCGGACCTGCTGGTCGTCGACACGCGCGGCCGGCTGACGGTGCGGCACCCTGGCAAGGAAGCCAGCGGTCCCGGCATCGACCTCGGCCTCGGCGGCCGCGGCGTTTCGATGCTGTGCGGCGATGTCGACGGCGATGGCAAGAACGACGTCGTCGCGCTGACGCGCACCAACCTGCGCTGGATCACGCGCCTGCACGAGACGCCGAAGCTGTCGGCGCTCGAGCCGATCGAGGAGAACGCCTACGGCTTCCACCTGACCGACGTCGACGGCGACGGCAAGCTCGACCTCGTCGGCGTCGTGCCCGGCACCAACATGAGCCTGCGGCTGCGCAGCGGCCGCGGCGACGGCACGTTCGGCCCGTGGCGCATCCTCGCGGTCGACGAACTGTCGATGGTCGAGCCGGCGAAGCTCGCCGACGGCAGCAAGGCGCTCGCTCTGATCAGCGGCCGCACGCACCGCGTGTCGCTGCAGCAGCTGGCGACCGGCGACGAGCAGGGCGCGCTGGAGTGGTGGGCGTTCGGCGAGAACGCGGCCAACAAGACGCCGCCGTTCGTGCTGGGCGATCTCGATGGTGATGGCGACGAGGACCTCGTGCTGGCCAGCCCCGAACGCGCGCAGCTGCTGGTCCACGAGTGGACCGGCGACACGTTCGTGCTGCGCCCACTGCCGACGCTGTCGGGCGTCGCGTCACTGACGCTCGGTGACGTGGACAAGGACGGCAAGCCGGACCTCGTGCTGGTCAGCCCCGAAGAGGACACGCTGAGCTGGAAGACCGGCGCCGCGGCGCTCGAGCAGTTCCCCGTACAGCTGCCGACGATCGACAAGCCGCTGGCCGCGGCGGTCGACCCGAACGGCGGCGTGCTGGTGCTCGGCCGCACCGAGAAGCGCGACGGCCATCTGCACCGGCTCGTGCCGGGCCAGGAACCGGTCAAGGTCGCCGACCTCGGCCGCCTGCCCGCCGATCCGACGCGGCTGCTGGTCGGCGACTTCGGTGACGCCCCGGGCCTCGAGGTCGCGTTCGTGGTGCCGGGCGAGGGCCTGCGCACGCTGACGCTCGGCGCCGAGCCGAAGAAGGGTGGCAAGCCGAGCGAGACCGCCGGCTTCACCAAGAAGCTCGAGGACGGCGCGGTCGCGCTCGGCCAGCACGACGGCAAGCCGGCGCTGGTCGCGGTGCGCGAGCGCTTCGTGCGCACGTTCCGCCTCGATGACAAAGGCCAGCTGCAGGTGCTCGCGCAGGACAACGGGCCCGCCGGCGCCGCCGAGCTGAGCCTGTGCGGCGAACTCGCCGACGGCGCCCGGCTGTATCTCGACAAGAAGAACAACAAGCTGCTGCGCGCGAGCGCGAACGGCGCGCCGACCTCGATCGACGTGCCGGCGTTCGACTTCAGCGCGCTGCTGCCGCACCGCGGCGGTGCCCTGCTGCTCGGCGCCCGCGGCGTGCTGCGCGTGCCGTTCGCGCGCGGTGCTTCGCTGCGCGCGATCGCGACCCACGAGCCGCCGATCGAACGCACGTTCTACGCGCTGGTGCGTTGCGGCGACTTCGACCACGACGGCATCGCCGACCTCGCCGTCGTCGATCGCCACCTGCCCGGTGTGCAGATCCTCGCCGGTGGGCCGCAGGGCCTGCAGCGCGCGCTGGCGATCCCGGTCTTCGAAGCTGGCCCCAGCAGCGAGCCCGACAACGAGCCACGCGAGATCGAGGTCGGTGACCTCGATGGCGACGGCCGCACCGACTTCGTGCTGATCGCCCACGACCGCATCCTGATCTACCCGCAAGAACCATGAGAACCTTCGCTCCGCTGTTCGCCCTCACGACCCTGCTGGCCGCGCTGCCGGCACAGGTCACGGTCTCGCCCTTCCGCTTCGTGCCCGCCGACAGCACCGTGGTGATGCGGTTCGCCGGCCCGGCGAAGTGGAAGCAGAAGTTCGCGACGACCCAGGTCGCGAAGCTGATGCAGGGCCAGGCGCTCGCGCCGATGATGACGCAGCTGACCGACGCGTTCGGGCAGGGCATGGACGAGATCCGCAAGTCGGGCAAGTTCGACGCCGACCTCGTCGAGTCGCTGCTGAAGGACTACGCGGGCGACATCGTCGTGGCGCTGCAGCTCGACCTGTCGAATCTCGAGGAACTGATGCAGTCCGGCGAGACGCCGCCGGTCGGCGTCGTCGTCGCCCTGACGGCGGACAACAGCTACGACCTCGGCAAGCTCGCCGCGGCGATCGACAAGGCGACCGAAGCGAACGCCGCCGACCTCGGCACGATGCGCGACCTGACGGTCGGCGCCCACCGCCTGCGCGTGGCCCAGCAGGAGAACGGCGCCACGACGGTGCCGATGCTGGTCGACGGCCAGCTGCTGCTGCTCGGCGGCAACGACATCGACAAGTTCGCCGCGAAGGTGCTCGGCGACGGCCCGCGCTTCGCCGCCCCCGCCGGTGACTCGGCGATGATGATGCACGTGCAGCTCGACTCGGTGATGAGCACGTTCATCGACGCGGTCGGCAGCCAGGTGGCCGCCATGGGCGCGCCGTTCGACCCCGCCGAGATCATGCGCGACCTGGGCCTGGGCGCGCTGACGTCGCTGCAGTTCGCGGTCGGCAACGACGGCAAGCACGTCACCGGCGAGTACACGATCGGCATGAAGGAGGGCAACCGCGGCATGCTCGACCTGTTCACCGGCGGCGCCGGCGCGCCGAAGCTGCTGCGCTGCGTGCCGCCCACCGCCGAGACGTTCAGCGTGATGCCGTTCCAGGCCAATCGCCTGATGGAGGTCGTCGGCAAGGTCTGGTCGGCGCTCGGTGACGAGGTGCCGATGACCTGGGAGCAGGCCCAGACCGCCGCGACCGAGTCGCTGAAGGTGCGCTTGCAGGAGGACCTGTTCGCGCACATGGGCAGCGAGCTGATGATGCTGGACGATGCCGACGCCGCGACCGACGAAGCGGACGAGGACGACGAGAGCCCGCTCGCCGCACTGAACGGCACGTGCATCGGCCTGTCGCTGCGCGACGGCAAGGCGTTCGGCGAGTCGATCGAGAAGATGGTGCGCGCGCGCGGCATGCACGCGGCCCGCAAGACCGAGGAGTACCTCGGCACCAAGGTGCACAAGCTGAAGTTCGCCGGCCTGGTCGACATCGAATACGCGATCACCGACGACGTGATGCTGCTCGGCATCGGCGGCAAGGAGTCGACGCACCGCTCGCTGCGCTCGGCGCTCGACGCCCGCGCCAGCACCGAAAGTGGCCTGCCGACCGCAGCCAAGGAACACACCGCCGCGCTGCCCGAAGGCTGGAACGGCCTGAGCTGCACGTCGATGGCGAACACGATGTCGATGCTCGGCACGGCGCTCGCCGCCGATGACGAGATGCCCGAGCAGGCCAAGATGTTCAGCAGCGTGCTGACGGCCGTTGCCGCGGACTTGAAGCGGTTGGGGATCGATCGCTCGGTTTCGGCGAGCTACTCGACGCCCGCCGGCATGACGGTGCGCATGCGCTGGTGAAGAACTGATCCAAGGAGTGTGGTGGCGGCGGGCGACTGCGGGGAGAGCGCGAGCAACCGCAGGGCTGCTATGCGCTCAAGCGGAGGCGGCCACGGGGTCGCCGACCGACCGCCGGCCGTCAAGGCTCAGCGGATGGATGCTGCGATCGCCCCAATCCTGTCGCCACCGGATGGCTTCCGGGATCGAGAGGCTGCGAGGCAGCAGGTTCAGATGCACTGCCGGGCTCTTCGGCTCCTTGTCGCGGTTGAAGCGCTTGCGCACGTAGTTCCGGTACACCACGAA
>CAMAUH010000222.1 GCA_945861365.1 Candidatus Kuenenia stuttgartensis | reverse complement strand
CGGCGAGGCCCGCGATCTCGCCCAGTGCATCGACCACATGAAGACGATCGTCGGCCGCCAGCAGAGTTACGCGCGGGTCGCCGGCGTCACCGAGCCGACCCGCCTTTCGGCCATCGTCGACGACGTGTTGCGGCTGCACGAGGCGTCGTCCGCTGCGTGGTCGAGTGCCATCACGACGAACCGCTCGATCTCGACCGTTCGCGCGTGATGCAGATCCTGATGAACCTGGTGGCGAACGGCAAGCGCGCGGTGCGCGACCGCGGCCAGGGCGGCGGCAGCCTGCGCATCACCATCGATCCGGTGGGCGGCGACCGGGTGTGCTTGCGGGTGGTCGACAGCGGCGTCGGCATCGCACCGGAGAACCTGGCGCGGATCTTCGGCCACGGCTTCACGACCAAGCGCGACGGGCACGGCTTCGGCTTGCACCACAGTGCCAATGCGGCGACCGAGATGGGCGGGCGCCTGTGGGCCGAGAGCGACGGGCCCGGGTGCGGCGCGACGTTCTGCCTGGAACTGCCACTGCGTCGGGCGACTCCGGTCGCGGCGCAATGCGCACCGGCCTCGGGGTCGATGGCAGGAGCCAGCGCATGAGCAAGCCCCGGGAGGAACCGCTGAATCGCCGCGTGCTCGTCATCGACGACAACGAGGCGATCCATGCCGACTTCCGCAAGGTGCTGACGCCGCCGGTCGCGGCCAGCGCCGACCTGCTGGCGGCGGAGGCCGCGTTGTTCGGGGCCAGCGCACCGCCGGTCGATCGCGTCGCCTTCGAGTTGGTGACCGCGAGCCAGGGCGAACAGGGGCTGCAGTGCGTGCGGGCGGCGGCGGCCGCCGGTGCGCCGTTCGCCGTCGCGTTCGTCGACATGCGCATGCCGCCGGGCTGGGACGGCATCGAGACCATCGAGCGCATCTGGCGCGAGTTCCCCGAGCTCGAGATCGTCATCTGCACCGCGTTCAGCGACTACTCGTGGGCGGAGACCCTGCAGCGGCTCGGTCGGACCGATCGCCTGCTGATCGTCAAGAAGCCGTTCGACCACGTCGAGGTGCTGCAGGCCGCGAGCGCACTGACGCACAAGTGGAACCTGGAACGGCAGGCGCAGCGCACGATGGACGACCTGGCCGGCGTCGTGCAGCAGCGCACCGCCGAACTGATGGTGACGCACGATCGGCTGCTGGCGGTCAACAGGGAACTGTCGGCGGCGCGCGATGCGGCCGAGGCTGCCAACCGCTCGAAGACGTTGTTCCTCGCCAACGTCAGCCACGAACTGCGCACGCCGATGACGGCGATCATCGGTTACGCCGAGATCCTGCAGGACCGCATGGCCTGCCACAGCTCCAGCACGTTGGAGTGCGAAGCGCTGGAGACCATCCGCCGCAACGCCGCGCACATGGTCTGCATCGTCGGCGACCTGCTCGACATGGCGAAGCTGGAGGCCGGCAAGCTGGCGGTCGAGGTGCAACCGTGCGAACCGCTGCGCGTCGCCGAAGAGGTGGTGGAGCTGCTGCGGCCGAAGGCGCAGGCGAAGGGCATCACGCTCGACCTCATCGTCAGCACGCCGGTGCCGGTGACGATCGCCAGCGATCCGCTGCGCCTGCGGCAGATCCTCGTCAACCTGGTCGACAACGCGATCAAGTTCACCGGCCAGGGTGGTGTGCAGCTCGTGGTCGAAGGGCCCGCGGCGGGCGAACCGAAGTTGCACTTCGCGGTGGTGGACAGCGGGGTCGGCATGCCGCCCGACGTGCTGCAGCGCCTGTTCCGGCCGTTCGAGCAGGCCGACGTGTCGACCACGCGCCGATTCGGCGGCACCGGCCTTGGCCTCGCGATCTCGCGGCACCTGGCGCAGTTGCTCGGCGGCGACATCGCCGCGGCGAGCTCGCCGGGTGGCGGCTCGACCTTCCGCCTCGCGGTCGCCACGGGGCCGCTCGATGGCGTGCCGCTGCAGGTGCGGCGCGACGAGCGGGCTCCGGTGCTGGCCCCCGCACCGACGCCGGCGGCGACGCCCATGTCCGCGCGCGTGCTGCTGGTCGAGGACGGTCCCGACAACCAGCGCCTGATCCAGCACATCCTGCAGCGCGCGGGCTGCTCGGTGGCCATCGCCGGCAACGGCCAGGAGGGCCTCGAGCGCATGTCCGCTGGCCCGGCAGCCTTCGACATCGTGCTGATGGACATGCAGATGCCGGTCATGGACGGCGTCACCGCGACGCGGGAACTGCGCCAGCGCGGCGTGCATACGCCGATCGTCGCGCTGACGGCCAACGCGATGGCGGCCGACGAACAGGTCTGCATGCAGGCCGGCTGCGACGCGTTCCTGACCAAGCCGATCGATCGCAAGAAGCTGCTGGCGACGATCGGTTCGCTGGTGGCGGCCCGGGCCTGACGCCGGGGCGCGCCGGCATCGATCGGCAGGGTGGCCTCGCGGCCGGCGCTTCGGCATAGTGCGCCGCCCTTCCCATGCCTGCCGTCACACGCCACATCGGTCTCTCTCTCGGCGCCGACATCTGCTGGCCGCTGGCCTTCGAGCAGATCCTCGCCGACGCCAAGCTCGAGCTGAAGCTCGGCAAGGACGTCGTCAAGTTCACCTGCGAACGCACGACGCTCGAACCCTACATGCTGCAGCAGGGCTGCAAGTACGACCTGGTCGTCGACCGCCTGACGCACTGGCTCGCGCTGCAGCGCGAGTGGATCAAGAAGTCGATCCTGATGGACGGCCTCTACGTCTACAACAACCCGTGGTCGGTGCAGAGCTACGAGAAGCACTCGACCTACTGCGCGATGACGGCGCTCGGCATGCCGATCCCGCCGACGATGATGGTGCCGCAGAAGCACTACGACCCGAAGCCGGACCTCGACTTCACGCTGAAGAGCTACGCGCGGCACTTCGACCTCGGCCAGATCGGCAAGCAGATCGGCTACCCGCTGTTCATGAAGCCGTACGACGGCGGCGGCTGGCAGGGCGTCACCAAGATCGACGACGAAGCGGCGCTGCGGCAGAGCTACGAGAACAGCGAGAAGTGGCTGATGCACGTGCAGCAGGCCGTCGCCGGCTTCGACCTGTTCGTGCGTGCGGTCGGCATCGGCCCGCAGGTGCGCGTCATCAAGTACGACGCCAGCCAGCCGCTGCACGGCCGCTACACCACGGCGCGCGACTTCTGCAGCAAGGAAGAAGAGCAGCTGATGGCGGACACCTGCCTGACCATCAACAGCTTCTTCGGCTGGGACTTCAACAGCTGCGAAGCGCTGCGCAAGGACGGCACCTTCTACCCGATCGACTTCGCGAACCCGTGCCCGGACAACCAGGTCAACTCGATCCACTACCACTGGCCGTGGTACGTGACGAGCAACCTGAAGTGGGCGGTGTTCTGCGCCGCCACCAAGCGCGTGATGAAGAAGACGCTCGACTTCGAGCCGTTCTACGCGATCGCCAAGAAGGACCTGCCGTACCGCGAGAAGCTCAAGGGCTACGCGAAGATCGCCCGCGAACGGCTGCAGGCGGCCGAGTTCGCCGAGTTCGCGCAGAAGCACTGCAAGGGGCTGGAGGAAGCCGCGCGCGCGTGGTTCCGCAGCGATCGCTGCAAGGACGCCATCCGCAAGAAGGTGGCGCACATGTATCCCGCGCACGAGGTCGACGACTTCTCGGCGCGGTTCTTCGAACTGGTCAAGCAGTCGGTCGCGGACATGGAGAAGGAAGGCAAGTGAGCAAGCACAAGATCACCTGGAAGTCCCCGGCCCTCGGCGGCCGCGAGATCACGTTCGTCCGCTACGGCGTGTCCGGCACGCCGCTGCTGCTGTTCCCGACCGCCGGCGGCGACGCCGAGGAGCCCGAGCGCTTCCACCTGATCAGCGCGATCGGCGACTTCCTGAAGGACCTGCGGCTGAAGGTCTACGTCGTCGACTCGATCGCCGGGCAGGCCTGGCTGAAGGAGTGCAAGACGCTCGAAGAAGCCGCCAAGGTGCAGAACAAGTTCGACAGCTGCATCTACCGCGAGGTGGTGCCGGCGATCCAGCGCGACTGCGGCGGCAACCCCGGCCTGATCTGGACCGCGGGCGCCTCGATCGGCGCGTTCAACGCGCTGTCGGTGTTGTGCCGCCACCCGGACGTGTTCGGCAAGGCCTTCTGCCTGTCGGGCACCTACAACATGAACCGGTTCCTCGAAGGCAAGATGACGCGCGACTACTACGAGAGCTCGCCGATCGACTTCGTGCCGAACCTGTCCGGCCACCAGCTCGATCTGCTGAAGCAGCGCTTCGTGCTGCTCGCGCACGGGCTCGGCGATTTCGAGGACCCGGACCAGAGCTGGAAGGTCGAGCGCGCGCTCGGCCCGAAGGGCATCCCGAACCGCGTCGACGAGTGGGGCAAGGAGTGGCGCCACGACTGGGTCACGTGGCGCAAGATGCTGCCGCAGTTCCTCGGCGAGTTCCTGCCGGCCAAGTCGGCGACGGCCTGACGCCGATGCGCGCTCGCCCGCTCGCCCGTCTCGCCGTTCCGTTGGCGTTGCTCGCGGCACTGACCGCGCAGACGCCGGCCCCGCTCGGTCCGGGGCCCCAGTGGCGCGGCCCGGTGCGGCCGAGTGGCCACAACGAAGCGTTCGCCACCGGCGACGGCTGCGCGATGTGCCACAGCACGGCGGCCACCGCGATGGCGATGCGCAGTGCGACCGGCGACGACGTGTCGCCGCACGGCCTGTGGCAGGCGAGCGTGATGGCGCAGAGCTTCCGCGATCCGTACTGGCGCGCCAGCGTCGCGAAGGAAGTGGCGCTCGATCCGGCGCGGCGCGAAGAGGTCGAAGCGCTGTGCCTGCGCTGCCACGCGCCGATGGCGCACCACAGCCGGCGCCTCGCGCAGCAGGGCCCGGCCAGCGTGCACGAGCTGGCGAACGAGCCGCTGGCGCGCGATGGCGTGTCGTGCACGGTCTGCCACCAGATCCAGGCCGAGGGGCTCGGCACCGAGGCGACGTTCGCCGGCAAGCCGAAGATCACCAAGGAGCGCGTCATCTTCGGGCCGTACGCGGACCCCGCGGCCGGACCGATGCGCATGCATTCGAGCTTCACGCCGACGCACGGCGCCCACGTGCAGAGCTCGGCGCTGTGCGCCACCTGCCACACGCTGCACACGACGCACGCCGGCGAGGCGTTCCCCGAGCAGACGCCGTACCTCGAGTGGCGCAACAGCGAGTTCACGACCGATCCTTCGACCACCGCGACGTCGCGCAGCTGCCAGCAGTGCCACATGGCCGAGCTGCCGCCGACACGCATCGCGCGCAACCCGGGCGGCGCCGACTTCCTGATCCCGGTTCGCGACGGCTACAAGGGCCACACCTTCGTCGGCGGCAACGCGTTCCTGCTCGACCTGCTGGCGCAGAACCGCGAAGCGCTCGGCGTGCCGGCCAGCAAGGAGGCGCTGGGCCGCACCGCCTTCGCGTCGCGCAAGCTGTTGGCCGAACGCACGGTCGCGCTGACGGTCGGCGAGCTGTCGCGCAAGGACGGCACGCTGCGCGGCCAGATCCGCGTCGAGAACCTGACCGGCCACAAGTTCCCGACTGGCTACCCGGCGCGGCGTGCGTGGCTGCACGTGCAGGTCCGCGTCGGCAACGAGGTGGTGTTCGACAGCGGTGGCTACACGAAGGACGGCGCGATCGCGCAGGAACGCGAGCCGCTGCGGCATCCGCACCGCACGCGCATCGCCGCGCCCGACGACCTGGTGGTGTGGGAGCTGGTCGCCGCCGACGGCGACGGCGAGCCGACCACGGCGCTGACGCGCATGGCGACCCGCCAGAAGGACAACCGCCTGCTGCCGCGCGGCTACCGCATGGACGGCCCGCACGCGGCCGACACGGCACCGGTCGGGGTCGGCAGCGACCTCGACTTCACCGCCGGCGGCGACAGCATCGATCTGGCGATCCCGCTCGCCGCCGATGCCGGGCGGGCGACCGTGGTGGCGTGGGTGCGCTACCAGACGATGCCGCCGCACTGGGTGGCGCCGCTGCGCAGCGTCGATGCCGACGAGTGCCGCACGTTCGTCGCGATGTACGACGCCGCCGACAAGAAGCCGGAGACGGTCGCGGTGGCGATGCGGAGCGAGGCCCGGTGACCGGTGCCGGCAGCGTGAAGCCCCGCAAGCCGCGGCGGCATCCGGCGCTGCTGCTGACGGCCGCACTGCTCGGGTCGGTGTTCGCGTTGCTGGCGGGGGAGGTGGCGTTCCGCCTGTGCTGGTCGCTGCCGCCGTGGTTCGCCGAGTTCCAGCAAGCCGGCATGTACGTGCCCGCCGCTGGCGACGACGTGGCGCTGCTGCCGGGCTACCGCGGCAACCTGCGCGTCGACGTCGACACCGCGGTGGCGACCAACACGCTCGGCATGCGCGACCGCGAGTTCGCGGCGAAGGCGCCCGGCGAACGCCGCGTGCTGGTGCTCGGCGACTCGATGGTGTGGGGCTACGGCGTCGACGTCGAACAGGCCCTGCCGGCGCGGCTCGAACACGCGCTGCGCGCGGCCGGCCACGCGCTGACGGTCGGCAACGGCGGGGTGCCGGGCTACGGCAGCAAGCACATGGCGCAGCATCTGCTGCGGCTCGACGCGCCGTTCCAGCCCGACGCGATCGTCGTCTGCGGCTGCATCGGCAACGACGCGATCGACGACCTGACACCCGAACGCACCGTCTATGCCGGCCTGATGCTGCAGGGCGGCTGGGCGCGGATGGCGAAGCAGTCGCTGCGCTTCCGCCTGGCACTGCGCTCGCGTTCGTGGCTGTGGGTCGAGTCGTGGCTCGCCGGCAACGCGCCCGCGTCGTCGCTGCTGGCGCAGATCCCCGTCGATCCGGCGGAGGCCGCGGCGCTGGCCGGGCTGCCGACCGGCAAGACCTTCGCCGGGCTGTTCCTCGACGTGCGTGACGAGACGACGACGTGGCAGCCGGGCACACAGCCGGTGGTGCCGCGGCTGCTCGGCGTGCTGCGCGAGTCGCTGCGCACGCTGCAGCGCGCGGCGGGGGATCGGCCGCTGGTGTTCGTCGTGCTGCCGACCAGCTGGCAGGTCGTCGAACGCAAGCGCGTCGACAAGCTGCGCGAACTCGGCTTCGACCCCAACGACTTCGACCGCGGGCTCGGCCAGCGGCGCTGGCTGGCGGTCGCGCAGGAACTCGGCA
>CAMAUH010000221.1 GCA_945861365.1 Candidatus Kuenenia stuttgartensis | reverse complement strand
TCTGGTCCGATGGCCAGGTGCGGCTGTCCGGGCGTGAGTTCAGCGGCCTGCGCCGTTCGCCGTGCTACACGCACGGCAACGTCGATCGGCAGATGGACTGCACGTCGTGCCACGAGCTGCATCCCGACGACGGCAGTGCCAAGCCCGAGTGGCGCGCCGGCCAGATGCGCGACAGCGCGCGCGGCAACGGTGCGTGCACGCAGTGCCATCCGCGCTTCGCGGAGCCGGCAGCGCTGGCAGCGCACACGCACCACGCGCCGGACTCGCGCGGCAGCAGTTGCTACGACTGCCACATGCCGCACACGTCGGTCGGGCTGATGAAGACGTCGCGCAGCCACGAGATCACCAGTCCGAGCGTCGCGGTGGAGTTGGCGACGGGCCGGCCGAACGCGTGCAACCTGTGCCATCTCGACCGCACGCTGCAGTGGACCGCGGAGCAGCTGGCGACCAAGTGGGGGCAGCCGGTGGTGGAGCTGGATCCGGAGCAGCGCGACGTCGCGGCCGGCGTGCGCTGGCTGCTGACCGGCGATGCGGGCCTGCGGCTGTTGGCGGCGTGTGCGGCGGGCAGCGAGGCCGGCCACGCGACCGCGGGAACGGACTGGTTGCCGCCGTTCCTCGCGCGCCTTCTCGACGATCCGTACTACGTGGTGCGCTTCGCGGCGGCGCGTTCGCTGCGCGCGCTGCCTGGCGGGCATGGCGAGTCGCTGGCGGGCTACGACTTCGTCGGCGAGGCGGCGGCCGTCCGCAAGTTCGGCGAAGCGATCGAGCAGCGTTGGGCCGGTGCGTGGCGCGGGGCGGCGCGGCCGGCGGTTCTGGTCGACGAGCGCGGGCTGCTGCGCGAGCCGTTCGGCAAGCTGTATGCGCGGCGCGACGACCGCAAGGTCTACCTCGCCGAGTGAGCGCGCGGCTCAGTGCGCCTTGGTCGCCGCCTGCGCGGTCTCGATGCAGCGCTTCGCCAGCGTGCGCCACGCGGTGGCCTGCTCGGTGCGTTGGCTCTCGACCTGCTGCAGGAACGCGTCGGTCGAGCCGGCGCGTTCGAGCATCTTCGGCTGCAAGCCGGCGAACGTCGCGTTCCAGGCCGGGTAGGGATCGTGGGTCGCCTGCCACACCGGCTTCGGCAACGGTGCGGCCGCCTTGGTGATGGCGCCGACCAGCGCGTCGAGGTCCCAATCGAGCGCGGCCGCGGCCATGACGACCTGCTGGCGCAGCGAGTAGGCGCCTTCGACCTTCGCCTCGTAGCGCTGCAGTCGCGCGGGCAGCTTGGCAGCGGGCGGCAGCACCAGCGACCACGCGACCGCTTCGCGGAAACCCCGGTACTGGCGGTACGACAAGAACGCCGCGTGCAGTGCATCGTGCGCCGCCTGCAGGCCGCCCTTCAGCGACGGTTCGCCGTGGCTGCCGCCGAACTGGCCGCGGAAGTCGTCGAGCATCGCGTCGAAGAAGAACACGCTGTCCTTGGTGCCCGAGGTGCGATCGAGCGCTTCGTAGAACGACTCGTCGCCGTTGCGCCACGACTGCAGGAACGCCGCGAACGTGTCGCCGCCGGTGTCGCTGTCGAGCCGCTGCAGGATGGCGGCGAGCGCCTTGTCGCTGTCGGGCGCGCAGCCGAGCAGTGCCTGCTGCATCAGCACCGGGTCGTGGTGGTGCTTGCTCGTGGCGACCGGCGCAGCCTTGTCGCGCGGCACGATGGTGCCAAAGCCGAACAGGTATTCGACGCGGCGCGGGAGAGCTTCGACCTCGTGCGGGAACTCGACGGTGCGCTTGCCGCGGCGCGTCGTGCGCGCCTTGCTCCGTTCGTGCGGCGGCGCGTCGGCCGCGGTGGCGAGGCGGCGCAGGTTGGCGGTCAGTGGGTGGTCGTCTGGTGTCGCCAGCAGTTGCGTCAGCGCTTCCTGTTCGTGCACGTTCGTCAGCTTGGTGAACGCGCGCCACGGGTCGTCGGTCGGTGGGTGCTGCTGGGTCGGGGCCGCGGTGGCGAGCAGCAGCAGCGCGAGGGGCGGGAGGACGCGGGTGGGGTGGGTGCGCATGC
This sequence comes from Candidatus Kuenenia stuttgartensis, assembly GCA_945861365.1. Lineage (GTDB taxonomy): Bacteria > Planctomycetota > UBA1135 > UBA1135 > UBA2386 > UBA2386. The sequence goes on along the minus strand of CAMAUH010000221.1, from coordinate 5,134 downwards.
GCGGGGGAGTTGGGCGCCGGTAACGCGGTGATCGGCCGGGAACCTCCGCTGCGGGTCTGGAATGGGGCGCTGGGACAGACTCGTCACCAGGAGCGTTCAGGCTCGTGTAGCTGGAACATGTGCCTTCACAGCGAGGCGGCGGTTCGGGCATCGGGGGTCAGGCCCACGAGGTGACTGGACTGCGCAGTTCGGGTCGAGATGTCCATCGGCCGCGCGTGAAGCAGGAAGGGTGTCCGTGGAACTCCTTGACTCGCCGAAGGGGGATCGGCCTGCACGAACATCTGGCGAACAAGCCTTGAACGAGTCGTGGGTCTCGCTAATATCTGCCGAATCAAATGGCCGCGCGCCCACAGCAACCAAAGCCACGCCAGCGGCGCGGCAACACCCCACGGAACGCGAAGCAGGGCACGCTGCCCTTCCGCCAGCGCGGCGGCCGACGCGAGGGCGCCGGGCGGAAACCCAACGGCGACCAGGCCCTGGTCAGCCACGCCTCGCGCGCCACGCTGGCGGCGCGGTTCCCAGCCCACGTGACGATGAAGCTGCAACGCGGCCTGCCGCGCCTGCGCAACCGCGCCGAGTACCAAGCGCTGCTCGCCGCGTTCGCCGGGGGCTGCGACCGCGGCACGTTCCGGCTGACGCACTACGCGGTGCTCAACGACCACCTGCACCTGCTCGTCGAGGCCGCCGATCGCGCGAGCCTGTCGCGCGGTCTGCAGGGCTTGGCGATCCGGATCGCCAAGGCCCTGAACAAGCTGTGGCGGCGGCGCGGCACCGTGTTCGCCGATCGCTACCACGATCGGGTGCTGAAGACGCCGCGCGAAGTGCGCAACGCGCTGCTCTACGTGCTGGGCAACGGCAAGAAGCACGCGGCCGAAGGGCGCGCGGTGAAGGTCGGCCAAGCGATCGACACGTTCACTTCGGCGCCCTGGTTCGACGGGTTCCGCGAAGCGTTCACCGTGCGTGGCATCGAAGCAGTGCCGCGGCCGGTCACCGAGGCGCACACGTGGATGCTGACCCTCGGGTGGCGGCGCCACGGGCTGCTGTCCGTGCACGACCTGCCGGCGACCGGTTGAGCCGTTCGTTCAGCTGCGCGGCTCGCCGTCGCGCGGCACCGCTTCGTCATCCGCCCAGCGCGGCGACGTCGGCCAGCGACTCCACCGGCACGCATGCCGTTCGCGCCACGCCCGCATCAGGTCGAGCAGGCCCGCGTAGCGGAAGCGCGGATCGATCCAGTTCTGCAGCGCGTGGAACAGGAAGTAGTAGGCGCGGCAGCTCGACCACATCAGCGCCACGACGCACAGCGCGGTCGTCCAGTTCGGGTTCTGCCACAGCAGGAAGCCGGCGGCGATGGTGGCGAGCACGACGAACAGGCCGGCCTTCACGATCATCCAATTCGGCGGCAGGTCCCTGTGCATGTGCAATCGACGGTCAGGCGGAGTCAGGTCTTCCCGGCTCGAGGTGGTGAGCGACGCTAGTGCATCGCCAGCGCCCCCGTGCAAGGCGTATCGGATTCGGGGCAGACTCCCTCCGTGCGGGCATGGGATACACTGCCCGACCGCCATGGACCCGGCCCCCTCGTTCTCCAGCACGGTCGGCGCGGCGTGCCGCGGCGAGGATGGCGCCTACGCGACGCTGTTCGGCCGCAACCTGCCAGTGTTGGTGGCCTACCTGCGCTCTCGTTGCCGCGGTGCCATGGCGAGGGTCGAGTCTCCCGAGGACCTTGCCCAGTCGGTTTGCCGCGAAGTGCTCGCCGATCTGCCGGAGCTCGACTTCCGTCGCGAGGACCAGTTTCGCGCCTACCTGTTCCTGCAAGCTCGCCGCAAGGTGCTCGATCGTGCCCGCTACTACCGCGTGGACGTGCGCGATCCGAACCGGCGCCAGGAGTTCGTCGGTGGCGCCGACCCTGCCGCGAACGCCCCGAGCCCTTCGCGCGTCGCCGCCGGCAAGGAAGAGCTGCTGCTCGCCGAGCAAGCGATCCAGGAGCTGCCGGAGAACCAGCGTGAGGCCGTGCTGCTGTCGCGCGTCGCGGGCATGTCGTACGCGGAGATCGCGGAGCTGAAGGGGCAGAGCGAGTCGGCGATCCGCGGTCTCGTGGCGCGCGCGCTGTCGCGGTTGTCGGGCATCGCCACGCGGGCCGGCATCTTGCCGCCAGCGGATGGCGCGGATCCGAGGTCGTCTGCATGAGCGCTGCCGCACCGGATCCGACCGAGGCCGCCGACGAACTCGTCGCCAAGTGCATCCTGGTCTACGAACGTGATGGTGACGGCGGAGTCGAGCTGCTGCTGGCCGAGCATCCGGAGCTCGCGGCCGCGGCGCGCGCGCGCTTCGTCGAACTGCGCGACGGCGGCCTGCTGCTGCCGCCGCTGCGCCACCCGGAGTGGATCGGTACCTACCGCGTGCTGCGCCATCTCGGCACCGGCGGCATGGGTTCGGTGTTCCTCGCCGAGCAGCGGGAGCCGGTCGTGCGCCAGGTCGCGGTCAAGCTGATCCGGCCAGGCATGGACAGCCAGGAAGTGCTGGCGCGCTTCACCGTGGAACGGCAGGCGCTGGCGCTGCTCGACCATCCGCACGTCGCGCGCATCTTCGACGCGGGCCTCACCGACGACGGCCGCCCGTTCCTGGTCATGGAGCACATCGACGGTGTGCCGCTGCTGCGCTACTGCGATGAGCGCCAGCTGAGCATGGTCGAGCGGCTGCAGCTGTTCGTGCGCATCTGTGAAGCCGTGCAGCACGCGCACCAGAAAGGTGTCATCCACCGCGACCTGAAGCCTGGCAACATCCTGGTCGCCGAACGGGACGGCGCGCCGTGGCCGGTGGTCATCGACTTCGGCGTCGCCAAGGCGGTGCGCGGCCGCCTCGGTGCGCGCAGCACGGTGACCTTGCCCGGCCAGTTGCTCGGCACGCCCGAGTACATGAGCCCGGAGCAGGCCCACAACGAACTCGACGTCGACACGCGCACCGACGTCTACAGCCTCGGTGTGGTGCTGTTCGAACTGCTGACCGGCACGCTGCCGATCCGCGCGACGCAGGGGCACCGCGGCAACCAGGCGCAACTGCGGCGGCTGCTCGACGAGAGCGAGCCGCCGACGCCGAGCTCGCGCATCACCGACCTCGGCGCCGACGGCGCATCGATCGCCGACCGTCGCGCCACCGACCTGATGTCCCTGCGGCGACGCCTGCGCGGGGACCTCGACTGGATCGTGCTGAAGGCGATCGCGCGCGATCGCGAACGTCGCTACGGCATGCCCGCCGACCTGGCTGCCGATCTGCTGCGCCATCTGCGCAACGAGCCGGTGCTCGCCGGGCCCGAGACCAAACGCTACCGGTTCGGCAAGTTCCTGCGCCGCAACCGGCTGCAGGTCGGTGCCGGCGCCGCGGTCGCGTTCGCGCTGGTGGGGGGCCTCGCCACCAGCTTGGTGTTCTGGCGCAACGCGGACGCCAGCGAACGCGCCGCGTTGCAGCACGCCGCGCGCGCCGAACAGAATCTCGAGCGCGCGCTCGCCGCGACCAACGAGCTGCTGTCGTTCGGCAACGACGCGTTGCTCGATCTGCCGCACATGGAGCCGGTGCGGCGGCAGTTGATGGAACGCGCGCTGACCATGTTCGGCGAGATCGAAGCGATCGCCGTCTCCGGCGACGCCCAATCCCGCTGGCACGTCGCCGACGCGCAGCGCCGGGTGGGCCGCCTGCAGCTGCAGCTCGGCGACACCGCGGCAGCACTTGGCAACCTGCGGGGGGCGCATCAGCGTCTGCAGGCGATCGTCCCCGGTACCGTCGACGAGCGGGCGCGCGACCGCGGGTTGGCGGTGACCGCTCTCGCCCACGCGGATGCGCTGTTCGCCGATGGCCAGGTCGAGGCGATGGCGCCGCTGCTGCAGGACGCGGTCGAGCGCCTGCGCCGATTGTGGCAACAGGGGCCCGAGACGGACGACCTGCGCGGCCTGCTGCTCGATGCGCTGCTGACGCGCGGCCAGTGGGCGCGCCGGTTCGACCGCGAGGAGGCGCGAGCGCTGTACCAGGAGGCCGAAAGCCTGGCGGCGCCGTGGCGTGACCAACCGACCGCGATCGACCCGGGCCACCTCGCGCAGGCGCTGCTGGTCGGCTGCGAACACGCGACGATGCTGACCGGAGTCGGCGACCCGGGCGCGGCCCGCCAGCGGATGAGCGCCGTCGTGCGCGATCTCGAAGCCGCCGTTCCGGCGAGTGCGCCACGGCTGCTGCAGCGGCGCTTCCTGGCGGTGTTCCGGCGTGCGGCCGCCCAGCTCTTCGACCTCGAACAACGCGAAGAGGCGGTGGTCGCGATCGAACGGGCGTTGCCCATCCTCGACGAACTGGTGCGCGAACACCCGGACCTGGTGACCTACCACGTGCAGCGCGTGCAGCTGTTGACGAAGTTGTTCATCACGCGGAATCGGCTCGGCAAGAACGTGGCTGCCAGGCGCGACTACGCCGCGTGTGTCGCTGCTGCGGAGGCCCTGGTGAAACTCGACAGCACGCCGAATGCCCGCTACCTGCTCGCGTTCGCCCTCGTGCACGGCAGCTACGGCGCGCTGTACTACCAGAGCATGGGCGGCGAGGTGGATGTCGCCCGCGTTCGCGCGGATTGCGAACGCGGCCTGGCACTGCTCGTCGAGCTGCCGGCGGAGTTGCGCAGCGCCCACACCACGAGGCGCGTCGAGTCCTTGGCGTTGCATTCCCGGGCGATGGAGCGGGCCAATCGTGGCGAACTCGACGCCGCGATCGACGACTACGCAGCGGCGGCGGAGTTGCAGGATTCGATCGTGCGCGATGCCGACGACGTCGAGAACATCGAGGACAGCCTGTACCTCAAGGTGCTGCGCGGCGAGCTGCTGCTGCGGCAGCGGCGGTTCGCCGAGGCGAAGGTCGTCTACGAGATGGCGTTCCCGGCGATGCAGGCGCTCAAGGGTCGCGTATCGCGTCCCGCCGATTGGGCCATCAAGGAACGCAACGTTCGCTCGGCGCTGGCCCGTGTACGCGGGCTGACCGGCGACGTGGCGGGTGCGATCGAACTGTTCGCCACGCTCGGCCGCGACGACAACGACTGGGTCGGCCGCGACTTCGCCGGCAGGGGCATGCTCGAGACGTGCTTCGCGCTGCCGAAGGACGATGCACG
>CAMAUH010000220.1 GCA_945861365.1 Candidatus Kuenenia stuttgartensis | reverse complement strand
GTCAGGAAGCCGAGCCGCGCCGCGACCTCCGCGTCGGTGTAGTAGCCCATGCGGACCAGTTGGCGCGCCAGCGCCGGGATCGCCAGCATCCCGCGCGTCGTCGCCATGTGTCGTTCCAGGAATTCGCGGCGCACGTCGACCGGCATGCGGGACAGCGGCTCGGCACGGCGCAGCAACGGCGCGAACTCCAGCAGCGTCAGCAGCGCGCCGATCCGCCACCGCCGCGGCGACTGCACGCCGGCGAGGTAGCGATCGACGTTGTGCGCGACCTTGGCCCAGTCACCCGACGGCAACGGCGGCATGGTCGCCTCGGCGTGCGCCGCGATGGTCGCGGCCTGCCGCGCGTCGAGCCAGGCGTAGCCGAGTTCCCGCCCGCGCAAGACCTGCCGGCGGCGCCACGCGAGCAGCCACGGCACGGCCGGCAGCCACAGTGGCGCCAGCAGCAAGGCGATCGCTGCGGCCAGCGCGATGCGTGCATTCAGGGACATGGCGTGCGTTGTCACGGCGCTCGCGCAAGGCCATGGCAAGGCCAGCGTGAAGCTTCCCCGCCGAGGACACCACGGCGCACCGGCCCGGCCACCTGGATGCATGCACGCAGCCACGCCCTCACCGACCGCACCTTCCACCGCGACCGAAGGCTGGCGCTTCCTGCGCAAGTTCCTGCGGGATCCGCAGCAGATCGCGTCGATCTGGCCGAGTTCGCGACATCTCGCCCGCTGGATGGTCGACGGCATCACGGTCAGCCCGGGTGATGCGATCCTCGAGCTGGGCCCCGGCACCGGGCCGTTCACCACGGCGATCGACGCGCTGCTGCGCGGCACTCAGGGCGTGCAGTATCTCGGCATCGAGCGCGACCCCGAGTTCGTCGAACTGCTGCGGCGGAAGCACCCCCAGCGGGAACTCGTGCTGGCGGATGCCGGCGACCTGGGAGTCGAGCTGGCGCTGCGTCCGTGGCTGCGACCGGTGGCCGTGATCTCGGGACTGCCGCTGGTGTCGATGCCGATTCCCACGGTCGATCGCCTGCTCGACGCCGTGCTGCACGCGCTGCCTACCGGCGGCCATTTCCGCACCTTCTCGTACCTGCACACGGTCGTGAACCCCGCTTCGTGGCGGCTGCGGCGCACGCTGGCCGAGCGGTTCGGTGAGTTGCGGGTCACGGGGCCGGTGCTGCGCAATCTGCCGCCGGCGCTGGTCTTCGCGGCCCGCAAGACCAAGGCCTGACGCCCGGCGAACGGCTGATCGCGAGCGCCCACGGCCCGGACTCAGCGCGATACCACCGCGGTTCGCGCATCGGCGCGCACCTGGACCCCACAGTGGTCGCTGACGAACGGCCGATCGTGCACGCGCGTAGCGGTCCAGACCCGTTCCGGGTCGCGCAGGAAGACGTGGTCGATCTCCGCGGGTTCGGCCCCGGCCGCCAGCGCGTTGCCAGCGCAAGCGAAGGTCGGCTGCTCGCACGACAGGTGGCGGAAGCCGAGGGCCGCCAGGCCGGCGGCAAGGCGCGTGAACTCGGCGTCGCCCGGCACGCAGTTGAAGTCGCCGACGATTGCCGCGAAGCGATCCACCGAGCCCTCCTCGACCCAGTCGAGCATCTGCTCGATCTGCAGCCGACGAGTCGCGCCAGCCGCTTCCCCGCTCTGCAGATGCAGGTTCCAAAGTTCGAGCCGCCGATCCGGCAACACCAGCGACGTGCGCAGCGCCCCCTTGTTGGCCAGGGCATCGAGGCCGCACTCCGCATCGAACGCGCGCCATTCGGCGACTTCGATGCGATGGCGCGACAGCGTCACCAGCCCACTGCGCCCGAACCAGCGATCGGCGGCACAGTGCGCGACATGCCAACCGAGCTGCAGGAACGGCGCGAGCGCCGCCTCGGTCCAGACCTCCTGCAGCGCGACACAGTCCGGGGCACTGGCCGTCAACGCTGCGGCGATCTCCGTGCATCGCGAAGCCGCGGCGGGCGCCACCGGCCATGGCAGCCCGAACACGTTCAGCGTCTGCAGCTCGAACGCGGGCCGTGCGCCAGGAGCCAAGGTGCCCGTCGCCACGACGGCGCGCGTACCAGGCTCGGCCGCCGCCCAGACGCCGACCGAGCACAACGGCACGCAGGCAAGCGCACGCCACCATCGCCCACGTCGCGAGCGCGAACGCAGCGACGACCGTACACCGCATCGATACGGGCCCATGCACGGCCACTCTGCACCGCGGCGGCAACCGATGATGAGCGCGGCATGAAGCGATGCCGCGCCGCCCGAACGCGAACCCTTCCCGCTCCCGCAGCGATCCGCTACGAGCACCCCATGCGCATCGCCACCGCCGCGTTCTCCCTGCTGCTCGCCGCGTGCTCCTCGCTGCCGTCGACGTCGCTGCCGGACGACGGCTCGCGGCTGCACGTCGTGCTGTTCTGGTTGAAGCCCGACATGCCGGCCGCCGAACGCGAAGCGATGCCGCGCGAACTGGTGGCGAAGGCGACGCGCATCCCCGGACTCGAAGCGGTGTGGAACGGCAGGCCCGCCGGCACGCCGCGCGACGTCGTCGACAACTCGTACGACCTGATGCTGGTGATGCGCTTCCGCGATGCGGCGGCGGCAAAGGCGTGGGACACCGATCCGGTGCACCTCGAACTGGTGGCGCGCTTCAAGCCGCACTTCGCCAAGGTCGTCGTCTACGACGGCAAGTGACGGCGCGAACCGGTGCGCATCAGAACACGACGCGCATGCCCATCACGAGGTTGCGGCCCGGTGCGTTGCTGCCGCTGCCGTGGACGCGATAGTCGACGTCGGTGATGTTCTCGAGCGCCAATTCGAGGTCGGCGGCCGGCGTGATGCTCCAGCCACCGCGCACGCTCCACACCGTGTAGCTCGGCGTACCACCCGGCGGAATGCGCTGCGTGTCGCGGAGATCGCCCGCCGACAGCTTGTCCGCATCCTCGGCCCGCACGACGAATGTCTCCGCGTGCAGACCACCGTCTTCGCTCTCCCATCGCACGCCGGCGATCGTCGTCATCGGCATCAGGCGCGAGGCGTAGTCATCCGCCAACGCGGCACCCTGGAAGTTGGTCACGCGCCCGTACTGCCACGTGTGCGTTCCGAACACCGTCGTCTGCTCGATCACCTCGAACGCGAGCTGCAGCTCGGTGCCCTGGATGTAGCCGTCGCCGACGTTGGCCTTCGTGACGGCCGGGGACGTGCCGATCGTGGCACCGCTGGGGAACCGCTGGATCTGGCCTTCGATGTCCGTGTAGTACCAGGCCGCGCGCGCCGTCAGTCGCTCCGAACGCCACTTGCTGCCGACCTCGTAGCCGAGGTAGCGCTCCGCACCGAGACCCGGTGCCGGCACCTCCGTCTCCCCGCTGCGCGCCGTGTCGAACAACGTCAGGTCGGCGAGCGACGGCGCGCGGAAGCCCTGGCTGACACCACCGTAGACATTCCATTTCTTCGCCAGCAGGTCGTGGCGCAGGTGCGCACTGGCCGCCATCTCATCCCAGCTGTCGCTGAGCGAGATCTGCGTGTTGTTGGATGGGTCACGCACGCGTTCCGCATCGACTTCCGCCCACGTGTAGCGCACGCCGACCTGCGCCTCGGTGCGCTCACCGAGCGCCACGCGATCCTGCACGAACACGCCCAGCAGGTCGTAGGTGGAGTCATCGCCCACCTGCCCCTGGATGCCGTCCGACGCCTGGCTGCCCGACGAGCGGCGGAACCACGAGTTCACGGTATCGCGGTAGTAGTCGACGCCGTAGGTCAGCTCGCCGAGCGTGCCGAGGTCGCTGTCGAACTGCGCGAACGCGCCGAGCGTGCCGACCTTGAACGCCTGCCAACGCTCGACGTTCGCGTTGGTGATGCGGTCCTCCAGTTCGCGCTGCTCGTGCCAGGACACCGACAGATGCATGCCGTCGATCGCGCTCTCGAGATCGGTGGCGTGGTACTGCAGGTAGGTGAGCCGGCGCTGCTGGTCGAGGTCGCGCTGCAGATCGGTACCGACCGCACTGCCGCGGAAGCTCTCGCCGAAGATCGTCGCGTGCGTGCGCGGCACGTTGTTCTGGCGCATCTGCTGGTGCAGGAACACCAGCTTGTGGCGCGCATCGAACGAGTGCTCCACCTTGATGTCGACGCCACCTTCCTCGTGTTCGGTGTTGGGCTGGTTGCCGGTGTCGCTGCCACCGCGCATCGTGCCGAACGAGCGCGAGTCACCGCCGACCAGGATGCCGGTGCTCGAACCATCCTCCCACACCTGCGATCCCTGCAGTTCGCCGCGCGCCATCACCGAATCCTCGGCACTGGCGTAGCGGCTGTACACGGCACCGCCGTGCGCGAGCCCGGACTTCGCATAGCGGGTCGCGCTCTTCGTGAAGACCTGGACGGTGCCGCCGATCGCGTCGCTGCCGTACAGCGTCGACGACGGACCGCGCACCACTTCGATCCGCTCGATCGAGAATGGATCGATCGTCGCCCAGTACTGGTTGGGGCCGGCGCGGAACGCCGAGTTGTTGAGCCGGATGCCGTCGATCAACAGCAGGTTGGAGTAGCCGGTGAACCCGCGCAGGAACGGCGAGCCCTGCCCCGGCGAAGTCTCCTGCACCATCACGCTGGGCAATTCGCGCAACGCCTGGGGCAAGGTGCGGTACTGGCCGCGGCGCAGCTGTTCCTCGCCGACCACGTCGACAGCACGCGGCGACTCGAAGGGATCTTCGGCGGTGCGTGATGCCGTCACGAACACCGGAGGCGCCTGCGGGGTCCTGGCAGGCTTGGGGTCTTGCGCCACCACGGGACCAGCGATCACGGCGAGGGCGATGGCCGACAGAGAGGAGGTTGGGGTTTCGTGACGGAAGATCATGCAGCAACGAGGAGGGAGGCTCGGTGGCGCGACAACGCGGGCGCGCAGCGATGGTTCGTGTCTGCAGACGGCGAAAGTCAAACCGACTTCGGCATCGTCAGCTGGAACACGATGGGCACATGCAACTCGCTTGCCACCCGCGCGCCATCGCGTTGCGCTGGCTCGAACCGCCACGCTTCCACCGCCCGCAGTGCCGCGCGGTTGAGGCCGGGGAACGGGCACGGCGCCGCCAGTTCCGCGCCTTGCACGGTGCCATCCGCCCCGATGCGCACCAACAACACGACGGTGCCTTCGTGGCCGAGCCGGCGCTCGTTCGCTGGGTACTCCGGGGGCACGTTGTCGGCCACCTGGGTCGCTTCGACGTAGGCACTGGGCACCGCTGGCGGTTGCGTGGCAACCGGTGGCGGCACCTGCGCTACCGGTGTCGACGCTGCCGCGACCGGCTCGATGATCGCAACGACCTGGGCAGCGCGACAGGACTGCAACCACAGCTCACGAGCAGGCTCGACTGCAGGCGACGACGACGCGTGCGGCTCGACGACTGGCGCCGGGGCAGGCGGCGCGGGTTCCAACTCAGCGATCGCGGCGTCCAACTCGACCGTCTCGACGACAACCGGCGGCAGTTCGGGGGTTGGCTCGTTCGATGCGGCAGCAGCCATCGACGGCATGACCTGAAACCGCGGTGTCGGCTGCTCCGCCGGCCGCGACCAACCCAAACTCGCAACCACGACGCCACCAATGGCGCCGCAATGCACAGCCATCGACAGGAACAAGCTCGGCGAACGCACGGGACTGCTGAACGATGCTAGAGTCGGTCCCGTTCAGGTGCCACGGGGGACTTTGGTGCTGAATGGGCAACGGACCACAGCCGCCCGCCTCGATGGTCAAGAACTGACCATCTCGCAGTTCGCTGGACAATGCGTGCTCACAAAAGCGCATGGCTGAACACGTGCCGCGACCTACAAGGACGCCCCGATGCTGCACCCGCTGCGTCTGCACCACTTCCTGCGTTCGCGCCACGGTGTGGCCGGCCGCACGGTCCGCATCTGGCTGCCGCCCGGCTACGAGCACGACGTGCAGCGCCGCTTTCCGGTGACATACATGCTCGATGGCCAGAACGTCTTCGACGATCAGGTCGCGTTCGGCGGCCGCAGCTGGCAAGCAGGCAGCACCGCGGCGCGGCTGATCGAACGCGGCAAGGTCGAGCCGATGCTGCTGGTCGCGATCGACAACGCCGGCGCGCACCGCACCGACGACTACACGCCGGAGCGCTGGCACGGCCGCGGTGGCCACGCCGACGACTTCGGCCGCATGCTGGTCGACGAGATCAAGGGCTTCGTCGACGCGCACTACCGCACGCGGCCCGAACGCGAAGCGACCGCACTCGTCGGCAGTTCGCTCGGCGGCCTGTTCGCGCTGCATCTCGCGCTGTCGCGACCCGACGTGTTCGGGCACGTGGCGGCGCTGTCGCCATCGACGTTCTGGGCGCACGGTGCGTTGCTGCAGCGGTTCGCGGCACTGCCGCACAAGCTGCCGGTGCGCATCTGGCTCGACGCTGGCAAGCAGGAGGCACCGGAGCTGCGCCGGCACGTGCGCGCCGCGGCGACCGCGCTGCAGCAGAAGGGCTGGCAGCCGCACCGCACGGCGCGCAAGGCCGAACTGCGCCACGTCGAGATCGCCAAGGCGCGGCACGACGAGGCGTCGTGGGGCAAGCGACTGCATCGGGTGCTGGCGTTCCTGTTCCCGCCGCCGCCGCGCCCGCGGAAGCGCAAGACGGCGGCGAAGGTCAGCCGCCGGCGACCGGCGCCGTAGCCGCCGGCTCCACGCCACCGCCCAGCGCCTTCCAGATCGACACCAGGCTGCCGGCGATCGCCGCCTCGCTGCCGACCAGGTCGTCCTCGATCGTGGCGACCGTGCGCTCCGAATCGATGACCGCCTGGAAGTCCGACAGGCCGGCGCCGTACTGCGTCTGCGCCAGCGCGACTGCGCGGCGCGCCTGCTCGGCGGCGCGCTGCAGCGACGACCGCCGCGACTGCTCGCGCACGAAGCGCGTCATCGCGTTCTCGGCCTCCTCGAGCGCCAGCAGCACCGTCTGCTCCCACGCGATCTGCGCCGCTTCGGCATTGGCCTCGAGCGAACGCACGCGCTGCTTCAGGCGACCGCCGTCGAACAGGCTCCAGCGCAGCGACGGGCCGAACGAGCGCGCGTCGCTGCCGTTCTGGAACAGGCCGTCGGCGCTGTTCGCGGCGATGCCGAGCGAACCGCCGATCGAGAAGCGCGGATAGCGATCGGCTTCGGCGATGCCGACGCGGGCCACTTCGGCGGCGAAGCGGCGCTCC
>CAMAUH010000219.1 GCA_945861365.1 Candidatus Kuenenia stuttgartensis | reverse complement strand
CGTCGACATCGAGACCAATGCCGGCCAGCGCCGCAGCAACTACGACGACCTGACGCCCGGTGGCCGCGTCTCGGACCGCACGCTGCGCATCGACCAGCTCGCCGAACTGTCGGCGCCGGTCAACATCGGCGGCATCAACGTGCGCCCGTACGTCAGTGGCCGCGGCAGCTACTACGACGAGACGGTCAACGGCGGCGACAGCGGGCGCATCGCGCTGGAGACCGGCGTGCAGTTGGGCACCCGCATGCAGCGCCAGTGGTCGTGGCTCAGCGACGGCGAGCGCCGCGCGGTGCGCCACGTGATGTCACCGAAGCTGACCTACCGCAACCGCTTCCACGTCGACGACCGGCCCGGCGACTTCTACCAGTTCGACGCGATCGACCAGCTCACCGAGCAACAGCTCGTACGCGGCGAGATCCGCAACCAGCTGCAGAAGATGGAGGTCGTCGACGGCGTACGACAACCGCGCGACTTCCTGTTCCTCGACCTCGCGCAGGACCTGTTCCCCAACCGCGCGCGCGACAACCAGGGGCAGGGCCTCGGCCTGCTCTACTACGACTTCATGATCCGGCCGAATCCGACCGGGCTGCCGGTGAAGAACCTCAGCTACGCGATCTACGGCGATCACGACTGGAAGCAGGGCCTGCGCACGCTCGACACCGAACTCGCCTTCGGTCCCGTCGCCGGCATCAACTGGACCGTCGACTACCGCACCGACCGCGTCGTCAACGGCGCCGTCGGCGTGACGGGCAACACGCGCCTGTTCGAGCGCTGGGATCTCTACGGCGGCAGCCAGCGCGACCTCGATCGCGACACCTGGCTCTCCTACCTGTTCGGCTTCCGCCGCAACGACCACGATTGGACGATCGACGTCTACGTCGTCTACAACACGTTCACGGAGCAGACGACGTTCCAGATCGACTTCCAGCCGAAGATGGGCGGCGTCGAACGGCCCACGCGCGATCGCCTCGGAACGGGCAACCAGCAGGGCCAGTATCGCGCGCCGCACTGAGCTGAGCTGAGCTGAGCGGACCGGTCCGCTCAGGTTGCCCCATGTGGTCGCATTCGCGACCAAGCGGCACGGCGACCGTCGTCGCGGCTCAGAAGCTCCAGCCGACCGACAGCAGCAGGCGGTTATCGGTGCGGACGTTGCCCGGCGCCGGCGTGTTGTCGTAGTCGAGGATGTGCGAGACCGAAGCGATCATGCTCTCGGTCAGGCTCGTCACGACCTCGGTGACGACCTGGCAGTAGATGTCGCTCGTGTCCTCGGTCGACGGGTAGGCCTCGGCGCGGTGCACGAAGTTCGTCTTGTCGCTGAACTTGTGCGTCAGGCGGTACGCGACGCGCGCGGCGACCGTGTCCGTCGATTCGACGCCAGGCGTGCGGTAGTCCTCGCTCAGGTAGGACAAGCCGAGTTCGGTCAGGAACGTCGTGTTGGCGTCCTCGACCCACGTGTAACCCAAGCCGAGACCGCTGGTGAAGCGCAGGCTCAAGTTGGCGCGCGTGTCACCGAGCACGCGCGACGTGAACAGCGCGTACCACTTCTTGGTCAGGAAGAGGTCGTACTTGAAGCCACCACCCTGACGGCGCTGGGCGATGGTGAAGACGCGCGTGTTCGGGTCGCGGTTCTCGCTGTAGTCCCACGATGCATCGACCGTGATGCGGTCGGTGTCGGACAGGTGCAGCGCGTCGAACAACATGCCGGCACCGCGCCGGTCCGTGTTGCCGTCGACGTAGGAGCCGTTCAGCTTCAGCGAGCCGTTCCACTCCGGGTCCTTCTTCGGCGGCGGGTTGATGCGGCCGAGGTCGGCCATCGCGAGCGAGGTGCTCTCGCCTTCGAGGCGCAGGTTGCCGCCTTCGATGCCGACGATGCGGCGCTTCATCAGGCTGTCACCGCTCTTGGTCTCGAGCGAGACCTGCTCCTGGGTGACCATGTCGCTGATGTTGCCCATGGGCACGACGACGTCACCGAGCAACGGCGAAGCGATGGTGACCTTGCCGTCGGCCATCGAGGTGATCTTGCCGGTCACGACATCACCATTGGCGAGGGTGATCTTGTCTTGAGCCAGCGCTCCGGCGGAGAAGACCGCGACCAACGTCGCAGCCTGGAGGATTGAGCGAGTGTTCATGGATTACGAGGACGCGGGATCATCCGGACGTCACGGAAGTCGACAAGCACAAACTCGGGGCGCTTGAACAGCGCGTGGCGAACCGGGCCCGGCTCGCGGATAGTCGCGACATGGCCACGCCACCCCCTTCCGGTCCCCCACCGTCGCGTTCGTTCGTGCGGTGGATGCTCGACATGCCGACGTGGAAGAAGGTCGGCGTTGCCCTCGCGGTCGGCGCGCTCGCGACCGGCGCCGCGATGCACCAGACCGGCAGCAGCGAAGGCATTGCCGGGCTGTCGACGAGCCTGCTCGACGGCACCACGAACGCCAGCGACGGCACCGCGAGCCCGGCCGCGAAAGGCGTGTTCCGGCTCGGTTTCAGCTTCTTCGCCGGGTTCTGCCTCGGCAGCTTCATCCGCGCCGCGCTGCGCATCGCCACCATCGCGTTCGGCTTCTGGCTCGCGATGACCTTCGTGCTCTCCTACTACGGACTGCTCAACGTCGACTGGAACGCGGTCAGTTCGATCTGGGACCGCTTCGCCGCCAACGTCGAGAGCGAGTGGGCCGACTTCAGCACGTTCATCACCGGCAGCTTGCCCGCCGCCGGGCTCGCGGCGACCGGCCTCGCCTTCGGCCTCAAGCGCCACTGAACAGCCGCGCGGCGACCGCGCCGCCGTTCACAGGTTGTCGAGGTACTTGCCCGGCTCGTAGTTGCCGAGGTCGAGGATCTTCGTGCAGATGCGGTCGAGGAAGTAACGGTCGTGGGAGACGACCACCATCGAACCGGGGAAGCCCTGGATGCCCTCTTCCAGCACGCGCAGCGTGTCGAGGTCGAGGTCGTTGGTCGGTTCGTCGAGCAGGATCAGATTGCCGCCGCGGCGCAGCATCTTGGCGAGCTGCACGCGATTGCGCTGACCACCTGACAGCGTGCCGACGAGCTGCTGCTGGTCGGGCCCGGTGAAGTTGAACTTCGCGACGTAGCTGCGGCTGTTGACCTCGAGCTTGCCGAGCTTGATCAGGTCCTGGCCTTCGCTGATCTCCTGCCACACCGTCTTGGCCGGATCGAGCGACTCACGCTCCTGGTCCGAGTGGCACAACTCGACGGTCTGACCGACGGTGACCTTGCCGCTGGTCGGCTGCAGCTTGCCGGTGATCATCTTCAGGCACGTGGTCTTGCCGGTGCCGTTCGGGCCGACGATGCCGAGGATGTCGCCCGGCTGCATGTCGAACGACAGGTTCTCGACGACGTTCTTCTTGCCGTCGTACGAGAAGCAGACCTTCTCGAAGCGAACGACCAGGTCGCCGAGCCGCTTGCCGGCCGGGATGTGCAGCTCGACGGTGTCGTCGCGCTCCTCGACTTCCTCGAGCAGCATCTTGTCGTAGTTCTTCAGGCGCGACTTGTTCTTGGTCGTGCGCGCCTTCGGGTTCATGCGGATCCACTCGAGCTCACGCTCGAGGAACTTGCCGCGCTTCTGTTCCTGCTGCTCCTGCGACTCCATGCGCTTCGCGCGCTGGATCAGGTACTGCGAGTAGTTGCCCTGGTAGGGGATCGCGCGGCCGTGGTAGACCTCGAGCATCCAACCGACGACGTTGTCGAGGAAGAAGCGGTCGTGGGTGATGACGACGACGGTGCCCTTGTAGGCCGCCAGCGTCTCCTCCAGCCAGCGAACGGTGGCGACGTCCAGGTGGTTGGTCGGCTCGTCGAGCAGCAGCAGATCGGGCTGCTCGAGCAGCGTGCGGCACAACGCGACGCGGCGCCGTTCGCCACCGCTGCACGCCGACACGTTCTTGTCGCCGGCCGGCAGACACAGCTTGGTCATCGCGGTCTCGACGTGCCGGTCGAGTTCCCACGCGTCCTTCGCCTCGATCTCGTGCTGCAGCTTCTCGAGATCGGCCATGACCTTGTCCATCTCCTTCGGTGGCAGGTCCTCGCCGAGCTTCATGCTCATGTCCTCGTGCTTCTTCAGCAGCGCCCGGATCGGCGCGACCGCGAGCTCGACGTTCTCGCGCACGGTGATGCCTTCGGCGAGCTTCGGCTCCTGCGGCACGTAGCCGACGGTCTTGCCCTCGGCGAGGCGCGCGACGCCGTCGAACTCCTTGTCGACGCCGGCCATGATCTTCAGCATCGTCGACTTGCCGGCGCCGTTCTGGCCGATGACGCCGATCTTGGCGCCTTCGAGGAAGACGAGACTGACGTCCTTCAGGACGGGCTTCTTGCCTTGATAGCTCTTGGTGAGCCTTTCCAGCGCGAAGATGGGCTTGTCGCTCATTGGGGGCGAGGAGGCTAGGAGCAGTGTGGTCGCCGATCCACTGCCGGAGGTGCGGGGCTTCGGCAAAACGTGTGCGAACCCATATGCTCCCCCGCTCGTGTTCGCATTCCTACCCTCCCTCGGCTGGCAGGAGATGTTCCTGCTGGTCCTGATCGGCCTGCTGCTCTACGGCCGCAACCTGCCCGAAGCCGGCAAAACGCTCGGCCGCTTCGTCGCGCAGCTCAAGCGCGGCTTCCAGGACTTCAAGGACCAGATGGACCGCGACGAGTCGCTGCGGGAAGTGCGGCGCACGTTCGAGGACACCACGCGCGAGGTGCGCAACATCGCCGCCGTGCCGCGCGCGGTCGCCAATCCGGTGCACGCGCTGAAGGAACTGACCAACGAAGCGATGTCGTCGCCGCTGCCGGACGAGCCGGTCGAGCCAGCCGAAGCGGTCGAGCCGAAGCCCGCAGAACCCGTGACTCCGGCGAAGCCCGAGGCATGAGGGCATCGCGCGAAGTGCTGGTGCATTCCGCTGACACTCTGCAGCAGGCGAGCCGGCTCGTCCGACGAACCTCCCTGCGCAACCTGCTGCTCGGCGCCGTGGCGGTCTTCGCGCTCGCCTACCTGCTGTTCGGCCTGCTGATGACGGTGGCCTACTGGCTCACCCTCTGCTGCCTCCTCCTGCTGGTTTGGTTCGTCTTCCGCCAGTCGATCCAAGGCTGGCTGCAGTCGCTCCGACCACGAGCCCAACCGCGACACCGACCATGAGCACACCGATCGAATCCCTCGTGAAGGTCGCCGCCACTCCCGCGCAGGCGAAGGTCTGGGTGTCCATGCTGCAGGCGAACGGCATTCCGGCGCGCGTCGATGGCGATTCGCTCGTCGACGAGTTCGCTGCCGCGCGGCGCTTGATGAACCTGATGGGCTGCAACGTCATGGTGCCCGCGAACAGCCTCGAGCAGGCGCGCGAGATCCTGAAGCCGGCGGAGATCGATGCGGACGAACTGGCGCGGCAGGCGTTGGCCGAAGCCGTCACCACCGAGACGCCGGACGTCGCGCAGCGCAGCGTCGGGACCGAGACCAACTGGCGATGGGCGCTGCTCGTGCTGCTGCCGTTGATCCTGTTCGCCGCGCTCGCGGCCCTGCAGTCGCGCAAGGAAGGCTGACGAGCCTGGCCATGGGCGCGCCGATCGCAGTGCTCGCCAAGATCGCCGCGACGCCCGAACAGGCGAAGGTCTGGGTCTCCATGCTGCAGGCGCATGGCATTCCCGCCCACGTCGACGGCGAGTCCCTGGTCGATGAGTACGCGATCAGCCGCCGCTTGATGAACCTGCTGGGCGTGCGCGTCATGGTGCCGGGCACCTGCGTCGAACGGGCGCGCGAGCTGCTCGAGCCCACCGCGATCGATCCCGGCGAACTGACCCGGCAAGCGATGGCCGCCGTGGGTGCCGAGTTCGATGGTCGCGTGGCCCCTGCCGCCGAGGGACCGGACCGGCGCTGGCGGTGGCAACTGCTGCTGAGCCTGTGGCTGATGCCCCTGCTGGTCTGGGTCGCCTACCTGGCGCTCGATTGGCTGAGCTGAACGAACCGACTCACTTCTTCGGCGGTGCCGGCGGCAGCGGCGGCTTCGGCGCCGCACCGGTCTTCTTCTTCTCGTCCTGGATCGCCTTGTCGCCTTCGTCGAACAGGCTCATGCCGGAGGGCGCTCCGGGCGCCGATGGCGGTTTCGCGGCGGCGGGCGGCGGCGGTGACGGCGGCGTCGGCTTCTTCTTCTCGCCCAGCACCGCCTGCTCACCTTGATCGAAGATGCTCATCCAATCGCCACCGGCCTTGGGCGGATTCGCGGTCCGCTTCTTCGACTCCTCTTCGCGGCGCTTCTGCTCCTGCTCGACCCACTGCGGGTAGGTCTTGTCCATGTCGGTCAGCACCTTCTTGTTCTCCGAAGGCAGCCCGACGTAAGGGTACAGGTCGCAGTTGTGTTCCTTCTGGATGCGGTTGATCTCGTCGAACGACAGCATCACCGGCATCGAGACGCAGACCACGTCACCGAACACGTCCAGCGGCACCATCGTGTGCTTCCACAGCAGTTCCTTCGGCAGCCGCTTCTTCGCGTCTTCGCTGATGTGGTAGTTGCCCGCCATCAGGAACGGCAGGTTGAAGTTCTCGGTGACGATCTTGGCGAGATCCCACTCGGTGATGTGCCCGCCGCTCATCAGCACCTGCGCGAACGGTTCGCCGTGCTTGTCCTGCGCGTACAGAGCGTCGGTGATGATCTCGCTCGAGACCACCGCGCGTTCGGTCAGGATCTCGGCGAGACGGACCGATGTGAGCCTTTCGATGCCCTTCACGAGCAGGAGCATCGACCGCACCACGGTGCGGGCTTGAGCACGCGCGGCGATGGCATCGCGAACTCAGGCGTAGGCGACGAACGTCAGCGCCGCATGCACCGCGAGCACGAGCGCCATGCTGGTCACGATCGCGTCGTTGACCGCCTCCCCGACGTCGGCGCTCGACCGCTTCGGGCCGGTACCGAGGTGGTAGCAGCAGACCGCCACCAGGTAGCCGGACAGGGTCGCCTTCAGCAGCACGATCAGTGCGTCGCGCGCGTTCACCGTCGAAAACCACGCCACCGCCCAACCGGTCGTGGTGATTCCCGACACCGTCGTCGCGGCCAGGCCACCCGCCAGTGCCGCCGCGATCACCCCCGCGAACGTCACCACCGGCATCGCCAGCACCATGCCCCAGACCAGCGGCGTCAGCAGGTAGTCCGCCGGGCGGATGCCCATCATCTGCAGCGCCGCGATCTGGTTGGTGCGCTTCATCGTGCCGAGGCGCGCCGCG
>CAMAUH010000218.1 GCA_945861365.1 Candidatus Kuenenia stuttgartensis | reverse complement strand
GATCGAAGGCTTCGCCGGCCACGGCTACGCGGACCGCGCGCAGAAGCGCCTCGTCGACCGCGACACGATCTTCCACTGGGCCAGCTGCACGAAGACGTTCACCGGCATCGCGGTGATGCAGCTGCGCGACCGCGGCAAGCTGCGGCTCGAGCAACCGATCGTCGACACCGTGCCCGAACTGCGCGCGGTGCGCGACCCGTTCGGTCCGATCACCGCCATCACGCTGCAGCACCTGATGACGCACAGCGGCGGCTTTCGCGCCGGCACGTGGCCGTGGGGCGGCGACAAGGACTGGCATCCGCACGAGCCGACGCAGTGGAGCCAGCTGGTGGCGATGCTGCCGTACACCGAGGTCGAGTTCGCGCCGGGCACGAAGTTCAGCTACAGCAACCCGGGCATCGTGTTCCTCGGCCGCACGATCGAGGCGCTGACCGGCGACGAGTACGAAGTGCACATGGAGAAGAACGTGCTGCGCCCGCTCGGCATGGGCCGCAGCTACTTCGACACCACGCCGTGGCACCTGCAGCGCTTCCGTTCGCACAGCTATGCCGGCAAGGGCGACGCGGCGAAGGACGAAGGGCCCGATTTCGACACCGGCATCACCGTCAGCAACGGCGGCCTGAACGCGCCGATCGTCGACATGGCGAAGTACGTCGCGTTCCTGCTCGGCGCCTGCGAACCGGGCAGCGATGCCGCGGCGGTGCTGGCGCGCCCGTCGCTGGAGGCGATGTGGGAGCCGGTGCTGCCGACGCGCGCCGACGGCAGCGAGCACATCGGCCTGTGTTTCTTCGTGCAGGAACGCGGCGGCTCGCGCTTCGCGACGCACACCGGCGGCCAGCGCGACTTCATCACGTTCTTCTACGTGCACCCGGCGTCGCGGACCGGTGCCGTGGGCGCGTTCAACACCCGCAGTGCCGGGCCGGTGATGGCGGCGCTGCGCACGCTGTGCATGGAGAAGCTGTCGCTGCCGCTGGTGAAGAAGGGATGACGGACGACCGCGAACGCGCCATGCGAACGCAGGGGGCGTGCACGCCCGCAGCCATGACGTAGACTTCCCGACTTCGTCGCCCACGCGACGCGCCCACGATGACGGACCGCACGACCGCAACCGGGAAGAGCCAGGCCAGCCGACGGCTGTGGCCGTGGTTGCTGCTCGCGAGCGCATGCGGCGGTGGCGGCGGCGGTGCGGCACCGGTCCCCGAACTGGTCACCGCGGCGGCGACCATCGGTCCCGAAGGCGGCAGCGTCATTGTCACCGACGGCCCGCACGCCGGTGTGTCGCTGGCCGTTCCGGCCGGCGCCGTCAGCGCCGCGACGCGGTTCACGATCACCGTCGACGTCGGCAATCCCGCGATCCTGAGCCTGTTCCCCGTCTACCGCTTCGCGCCGCGCGACCTCGTGCTCGCGAGTGGCTCGTTCACCGTCAAGGTGCGCGGCGGCGACTCGCTCTTCGACAACGGCGGCGCCGACAGCGCGTGCTTCCGCCAGGGGGCGCCGGGTGCCGCGTGGAACCTGGTGGCCGACAACACGATCGATCTCGCCAACCGCTTCGTCACCAGCCGCAGCGATCGCCTCGGCGATTTCGTGGCGTGGAACGGCAGCCTGCATCGCCTGTTCACGACGCAGCGCCAGCTGCCGGATCCGGCGGTGCCGACGGCGGGCGCGAACCTCGGCAACGTGCCGGTGCTGGTGCCGAACGGCACCGTGCCGCTGCTGGTCGGGCGCGGCAGCCTGGCGTCGTTCTGGAGTTCGCCGGCGAGTGCCAACCTGCTGATCGTGCCGGGCCTGATCGGCTCGCCGATCGACTTCCTGTGGCCCGACGACCTCGTCGCCAGTCTCTCGCCGAGTGTGCAGAACATCGTGCTGCTCAGCTATCCGTCGGCGAACGGCGTCGCCGCCGCGGCGAACGCGCTCTACGAGCAGATCGTCGCCAGCAAGCAGCCGGGCTTCGGTTGCTCGATCGTCGGCCACAGCATGGGCGGTCTCGTCGCGCGCTACCTGCTCGAGCAGTCGCACCTGGACGCTGCGCGCACCGCGTTCCTGCCGACCGACGTGTCGCTGGCGCCGCTGGTGAAGGACCTCGTGATGCTGGGTGTGCCCAACGCCGGCAGCGAACTCGGCAGTGCGATCGTCTCTGGCCTGCTGCCTCGCATTCCCGTCGGCGAGCAGGCGCTGCTGCAGGCCGCGATCGACATCAGCTACCGAGCCGATGCGATCACGATGCGCATGAACGCGACCTACGTCGACAACGCGACGCGCTACCACATCCTGTACGGCGACATCGGCGGCGGTTCGGACGGCGTGGTCACGGTGGCGAGCGCGCTGGCGCTGCCGTTGTTCGGGCCGGAGACCTCGCAGCTGTTCGCCGTCAACCACGACGACCTGCACGGCAAGGCCGCGCAAAACGGCATCGCGACCCGCATCGACACCATCCTGCAGACGCCGTGACGCGCGGGTTCGGCCGCAAGAAGCGGAATGCGCGGGCGGCGCGCGTGGCTAGCGTCAGCGGCCCCATGGAAGCGATCGATGCCACGCTGGACGGTGCGCGCTGGACCGCGGTGTGCGCGCGCGATGCCGCGCAGGACGGGGCGTTCGTGTTCGCGGTGCGCACGACCGGCGTCTACTGCCGGCCGTCGTGCGGCGCGCGGCGGCCGGCCCGCAGCAACGTGCAGTTCTTCGCCGATGGCGAAGCGGCGCGCGCCGCGGGCTTCCGCGCGTGCAAGCGCTGCGCGCCGGACGCGCGCACCAGCGATGCCCGCCAACGCGCGGCGCTGGTGGCGCAGGTGTGCGCCTGGATCGATGCGGCGGCGACGCCGCCGACGCTGGCGCAGCTGGCGGAACGCGCGGGCTACAGCCCGTTCCATCTGCAGCGCTTGTTCCGCGCGGTGCTCGGCGTGACGCCGCGCGAGTACGCGGCGAACCGGCGCACGCAACGCTTCGCGGCGGCGTTGGCGGGCGGGGCGTCGGTGACGGCGGCCAGCCAGCGGGTGGGCTTCACGTCGTCGAGCCGCGTGCACGCGGCGGCGCAGCAGCTCGGCATGGCGCCGTCGCGCGTGCGCGCTGGCGGTGCGGGCGAGACCCTCGTTTGGATCGTGGCGCCGTGTGCGCTCGGGCAGGCGCTGGTCGCGAGTTCGCAGCGCGGCATCTGCGCGGTGCTGCTCGGCGACGACGCGAACGCTCTGTTCGCTGACCTGCAGCAGCGTTTTCCGCGCGCGGAGCTGCAGCGCGGGGCGCGCGCCTTCGCGGCGGACGTGCGCGCCGTGCTCGCGTGCGTCGATGGCGCGCCGGCTGACGCGGCGCTGCCGCTCGACCTGCGTGGCACCGCGTTCCAGCTGCGCGTGTGGCGGGAGCTGCAGCGCATTCCCGCGGGCAGCACGGTCAGCTACGCCGAACTCGCGGCGCGGCTCGGGGCGCCGAAGGGGGCGCGGGCGGTGGCTTCGGCGTGTGCGCAGAACGCGGTCGCGGTGGTCGTGCCGTGCCATCGCGTCGTGCGCGGCAATGGCGAGCTGTCGGGGTATCGCTGGGGTGTCGAACGCAAGCGCGCGCTGCTCGAACGGGAGCGGCGCCGCTGAAATCAGGCTCGGCTCGATGCTGGACCGCGGGAGCGATCGCGGCGTCTGTTGCCATGACCTCCTCGGCCCTGGCGATCTCGATGATGCCGCGCCAGCTGCTGACCGTGACCTTGCTCGCCGTTGCCCTACTGCCGGCGCAGCAGAACCTCTTCACCGTGCCGAGCGGCATCACGCAGTCCGGTCGTCGTCGAGTTCGCGCCCCGGGGTTCGGCATCGGCGGCTGATGCGGCGTGCGTGGGCATCCTTCGCCGAATCACGCGCCGTGAGCCTTCGCAGCGGTCTCGAGGGAAACACGCTGGCACACGCTTGTTGGTCTGATGGCCTCGATCTCGCAAGATCGCCCCGATGAGCGAACGCGAACGCGAGTACGTGCTGGGCACCGGCGCCGACGAACTGTCGCGCCTCGCCGTGCAGCATCGCCTGTGGTCCGACGCGGCGACCGCCGCCTGGAAGAGTGCCGGCATCCAACCAGGGAACCGCGTGCTCGACGTCGGCAGTGGCCCCGGCTTCGCGTCGTTCGATCTCGCGTCGATGGTCACCGGCAGCGGCGCCGTCGTCGCGGTCGACGAGTCGGCGAACTTCATCCAGCACGTGCAGCAGCAGGCCAAGTCGCGCGGCCTCGCCGGGCTTTCCGGTCGCGTCGGCGACGTGCAGAAGCTGCGCGAAGTGCTCGCCAAGGAAGCGCCGTTCGATCTCGCCTACGCGCGCTGGGTGCTGTGCTTCGTGCCGGATCCGGCGGCGGTCGTGCAGGGCGTCGCCGACAGCCTGAAGGCCGGCGGCGCGTTCGTCGTGCACGACTACTTCAACTACGGCGCGATGACGATGGCGCCGCGCCGCGACAGCCATGACCGCGCCGTGCAGGCGACGATCCGCAGCTGGCGCGACAAGGGCGGTGATCCCGACGTGGTCGGCCGCCTGCCCGCGATGCTGGTCGCGGCGGGGTTCCGCATCGAGTCGATCGTGCCGCACAACCGCATCGCGCGCGGCGGCGATGCGATGTTCACGTGGCCGGACATGTGGTGGCGCACGTTCGCGCCCAAGCTCGTCGACATGGGTTTGTTGGCGGCCTACGACTGCCAGCAGCTGTTCGCCGACCTGCGCGCGATCCAGCAGGGGGCCGGCTTCGTGCAGTGCCCGGTGGTCTACGAAGTCATCGCCCGCAAGCTGTGAGCCGCGCGTGATCCCGGGCCGCACCGTTGCGCCGCCCGCCGCCACACCGGCAAACTGCTCGCCCCCATGAGCGAAGCACCCAGGGTTCTCACCGAGCGGCGCGGCGACGCGATCCTCGTCACGCTGAACGCGCCCGAACGGCGCAACGCGATCGACCAGCAGATGGTCGACGGCCTGCACGCGGTGCTCGACCAGTACTGGCACGACGAGACCGTCGCGGCGCTGGTGCTGACCGGCGCCGGCGACAAGGCGTTCGCCGCCGGGGCCGACATCGCGCAGCTGCGCGAGCGCACGTCGCGCGACGCGCTGAAGGGCATCAACAGCTGCATCTTCAACCGCATCGAGGAGTTCCCGGCACCGGTGATCGCGGCGATCAAGGGCTTCGCGCTCGGCGGCGGCTGCGAGCTGGCGATCGCCTGCGACCTGCGCGTGATCGGTGAGTCGGCGAAGCTCGGCCAGCCCGAAGTGAAGCTCGGCATCATCCCGGCGGCCGGCGGCACCTACCGGTTGCCGCGGCTGATCGGCCTCGGCCTGGCGCGCGAGCTGGTCTACACCGGCCGCATGGTCGACGCACAGGAAGCGCTGCGCATCGGCCTCGCCAATGCGCTGGTGCCCGATGCCGAAGTGGTCGGCAAGGCGCTCTCGCTCGCCGACGAGATCGCCGCGAACGGGCGTCTCGCGGTGCGCGGTGCCAAGCGGGCGATGAACGCGCTGTCGCGGCCCGGGCACGAGAACGCGATCGCGTTCGAGAGTTCGGTGCAGGCGGTGCTGTTCGACAGCGACGACAAGAAGGCGCGCATGGACGCGTTCCTGAGCAAGCAGCGCAAGGGCTGAACCAATGAGCAACACGTACGGAACGGTGGCGGTCTTGGGTGCAGGCACGATGGGGGCCGGGATCGCGCAGGTGTGCGCGCAGGCCGGCTCCAGCGTGGTGCTGCAGGACATCACGGACGAGTTCGTGCAGAAGGGCCTCGCGCGCATCCGCGACTTCCTGCAGAAGGGCGTCGACAAGGGCAAGACGACCGCGCAGCAGCGCGACGACGTGCTGTCGCGCATCACCACGACGACCGATCGCGCCGGCGCCAGCCGCAACGCGCAGATGGTCATCGAGGCGGTGCCCGAGAAGCTCGAGCTGAAGAACGGCCTGTTCCGCGAGCTCGCGGGCGTGGTCGCGCCGACCTGCGTGCTGGCCAGCAACACGTCGTCGCTGTCGCTGGCGAAGGTGTTCGCCGGCGTCGCCGGCCCCGAGCGCTGCATCGGCATGCACTTCTTCAACCCGGTGCCGCTGATGGCGCTGCTCGAACTGGTGCGCACCGACGCGACCAGCCAGGCGACCATCGATGCGGTCACCGCGTACGGCAAGCAGCTCGGCAAGGAGCCGATCCTGGTCAAGGACAGCCCCGGCTTCGCCAGTTCGCGCCTCGGCGTGTGCCTCGGCCTCGAAGCGATCCGCATGCTCGAGAGCGGCGTCGCGTCGGCCGAGGACATCGACAAGGCGATGGTGCTCGGCTACGGCCACCCGATGGGGCCGCTGAAGCTGACGGACCTGGTGGGCTTGGACGTGCGGCTCGCGATCGCCGACTACCTGACCAAGGAACTCGACCACCCGGGCTTCAAGGCGCCGGAGCTGATGCGGCGCATGGTCGCGGACGGCAAGCTCGGCAAGAAGACGGGCCAGGGCTTCTACCGCTGGTGAGCGGCGCGGCGGGCAAAGTTCCCCGCCACATTTCGCGCAGACCTCCGACAGTTTGTAGGAGGGTGCGGGCACCATCGGGTCCCGCATGGCACCCAAGAACGACAAGTCGACGACGGCCGCGATCCCGGACGCGGAACTCGCGCTGCTGAAGGCACTGTGGGATGGCGGGCCCGCGACCGTGCGCGAGCTGATGGACCGCCTCGGCAACGAGCAGGCCTACACGACGGTGCAGACGCTGCTCGGTCGCCTTTGCGACAAGGGCCACGTTCGCACCGACCGCCGCGACCTCGCGCACGTGTTCACCGCGGTGACCGCGCGTGAAGAGCTCGCCGAGCGCCAGTTGCAGCAGGTCGCGAGTTCGCTGCTCGATGGCGCCGTGGCGCCGCTGGTGCTGCGGCTGGTCGAGCAGGGGCAGTTCAACGCGGCGGAGATCGCGCGCTTCCGCGAACTGCTCGCCGCCGCCGAGAAGAAGGGCAAGGGCCGCGGAGGCAAGCCATGAACTGGCTCGTCGTGAACACGCTGACCGCTGCGGCGCTGGCGTTGCTGACGCTGGCGATCGGGCGGTGGGGCCGGCCGGCGCCGGCGGTGATGCACGGGCTGTGGCTGTTCGTGCTGCTGAAGCTGGTGACGCCGCCGCTGTTCGAGGTGCCGATCGACGTGTCGTGGGCGCGCGAGCCGGCGCCGGTGCGCACCGTTGTGCTGCCGCTGACGCTCGATGCTTCGCCCTTGGCCGCGCCATCGCCGCGGGTGGCCGATGCAGCGCCGCGCAGCGTGGCGACGGCGGCGGTGCCGTGGACCTGGCGCCGCGCCGCGG
>CAMAUH010000217.1 GCA_945861365.1 Candidatus Kuenenia stuttgartensis | reverse complement strand
GTTCTCGATCTGCTCGCCCGGCAGTTCGAGCTGGGCGCCGAGGCGGATGTCGCGCACCGAGAACGACGCGATCTCACCCTGGCTCGCGGTCGCGACGCGGATCGTGGCGCCGCGCGGCAGTTCCCCGACCGGCGTCCAGGACCAACGCTCGGTTGCGCCGATCCGCGCCAACGCGCCCGGCAGGCGGTTGTCACCGTCGGTGACGATCAGATCCGCGGCGCGCAGGGGTGCTGAGTTGGCAGCCAGCACGAGCTCGATCGGCGTCGAAGGTTCGACGCCGCTGGCGCCCGTCGGCGGACTGGTGGCGAGCACCGTCACGCTCGGCGACGGCGACCCGCCCCCCGAGTTGTTGCACGCGGCCAACAGGGCGGCGAACGCAATCAGCCACGCCGGGCGTTTCAGGGCTCCTGTCATCGGCGACAACATAAACCCGAAAACCTGGGCCGCGGAGGGGTCGAGGTCGAACCGCGGCACGAACGCCACCGCTCCCGCCCGCGGCCGCGGCACGCCCGCACGACGATCCGTTCGGCGCGCTCCAGGCGAGTGGTGGCGCGCCGGGGATACGGGCGCGCGGTTCCCGTTGGCGTCGGAAGGGAGATCGTGCGGCGCGGGCCGTGCGATTTCCCCGGCGATGCCGCTGCCAAGGTCTCCCCTTCCATCGAGGCAATCGCCTCTCGGACCAGATCAGAGATCAGTAGCTGCGTTCGCCGATGGTGAAGCGGCCGATGTTGCCCGGTTGCAGGGCGAAGCCGTTCGGGGCGGAGAGATCCAGGTCGACCGCCTGTTCCCAGAGCACCGCACCGCGCAGCGCGATCGAGCGCACCCGCTGGCCCCGCGGGAACACTCAGCGCCGTTCGGTGCGATGCGGCGCCAGCCGTCGCCGCATCGCGAGCAGGAATTCCCGCAGCGAAGCCGTCTGGTCGGCGGTCAGGTCGGCGGGCAGCACGTCCAGCAGGTTGGTCAGATGCTCCGGATCGAGCGGGTCGAGCGCCGCGCGCTGCAACAGGGCCTGCGGCAGGTCGTCCCGCACGCCGGCCAGGGCCTGCGCCACCGGCAAGCTGTCGCGACAGCCGTCGTTGCCGAGCGCGGCGCCGGCGGCGAAGTGGGCGACGGCCGCCTCGGCGTGGTGTATCCGGCCGTCGTCCTCGGCGCGCCCGCGTGCGGCCATGGCCTGGTTCATCGCGATGGAGCCACGCATCCAGTGGGCCTGCGCCCGCCCGGTGTCGCCGGCGGCGAACGGTGTCGCCTCGACCAGCGCCTCGGCCGCCGCGAAGTCGCCCTGGCCGAGCAGCACGGACAACAGGCCCTGCCGCGCGCCGAACGTCGTCGGGCGCAGGCGGATCGCGGCCTCGAGCTGTTCGCGGGCCGCGGCGAGATCCCCGACGATGCGCAGGATGTTGGCCAGGTTGATGCGCAGCGAGTGCGACTCGGGAGCAAGGGCCACGCCATCGCGAAGTGCCAGCAGAGCCTCGTCGGGATGTTCGAGCATCGTGCTGGCGATGCCGAGCACCGTGGCCGACAGCGCGCTGCGGCCGCCCCGCAGCGTCTCGACCCGGACGGCTTCCTCCTGCAGCGGCTGCAGGCCCGGGCGCATCTCCGGTTCGGGCAGCGCCATCACCCTCGTCATCTCGAGACGAAGACGCAGCTCGCGCATATAGAGCGGCCGCTCGACGACGGCGTCGAGCAACGCGAGTGCGCCCTCCGTCGCCTCCTCGTAGCGCTGCAGATGGAAGGCGGCGAGGTACCGTTCCTCGGCGCGTGGTGCTGCGGGCAGCGACGGCAGCATCGGCACGCTGGTTTCGTCGGCGCCGGCGGGCAGCGCCGCATAGGCCTCGGCCACCGCCCGGGCGTAGTCGGTAGGTAGCCCTGCCACCGCGGCCTGTACGTCCGCCGCGGCGCCGCGCGCATCGCCGTGGTCGAGGCGGAACGCGGCGCGGGTCAACAACGTGGGCAGTGGCTCGACACCGAGGGCCACGAGGCCGTCGAGCCGTTCGGCCAGCGCAGCGCGTGCCGCCGGATCGGCGATGACACGCATGCCGACCGGCGCATCGCTCAGTTCGGGAGGCAATCGTCGCCACAGCTCGAACCACTGTTCGCGCCGACGCGTGTCCTCGTGTTGCGACCAGGCCAGGCAGCCGACGACTGCCGCGACCAGCGAGAGCGTCGCCACTGCGGCGCGCACCTCTCGCGAACGCACGGCCCCGCGCCACCAGCGGCGCGCGGTCGAGATCGGCCGCGCCGCCACCGGGCGGAACGCCAGCAGCGCTTCGAGGTCCGCGGCCAGCGCTTGTGCCGACCCGTAGCGCCGCGCCGGATCGCGCTCCATGCCGCATTCGATGACCGCCTGCAGGTCGCGCGGCAGGTCTGGCCGCAACCGGCCCGGCGGCGGCGGATCCCGCCGCGCCAGCGCCACCAACACCTCGTGCGGCGATCCCGCGTACGGCGGCGTCGACGTCACCATGTGGTAGAGCGTCGCAACCAGGCCGTAGACGTCGGTACGCGGCGAGGCCTTGCCCTCGTGCACGAGCAGGTGTGGGTCGAGGTAGGCCGGGGTGCCGAGCGGCGTCGAACGGTCGCCGAGCGTGGCCTCGGCGTGCCGCGCGGCGATGCCGAAGTCGACCAACACCACCGAACCGTCGCGGCGCACCAGCACGTTCGACGGCTTGATGTCGCGGTGCAGCACGCCGGCGGCGTGCACTGCGGCTACACCCGCCGCGAGCGTCGCGGTCCAGCGCACCGCTTGGCGCACGAAGCCCGACTCGAGCGCGGCGTCGGCGGTGAACAGGTCGGCGAGCACCGCCATGTCGTCGCGCCCCGCACCGGTACTGCCGGCGGTGCGTTCGGCGAACAGGCCCAGCATGGACTGCAACGGCACGCCGTCGATCAGCTCCATGACGAGGAAGCGGGTGCCGTCGGCGGTCGCCCCGCGGTCGTACACCGCCACGACGGCGGGGTGCTGCACCGCCGCCAGCACCTCCGCTTCGCGTTCGAAGCGGGCCACGGCCTCGCCGCCGTCGAGCAGCGTCGTGCGCAGGATCTTCACCGCGACGCGGCGCTGCAGCACGCGGTCGAAGGCGGCGTAGACGACGCCCATCGATCCGCCGCCGAGCGGCGCGTCGAGGCGGTAGCGCCCGGCCATGTCCTCGCCGGCGAGGCTGCGGTGCACGGCGGCGACGAGGTGCAGGTCCGGCAACGACGTGGCCAGGCCGAGTGCGGCGGCGACCGCCGGCAGCAGGTCGGGGCGGGCCGCGCACAGAACTTCGAGGCGCACGGTCTCGCCGTTGGCCTGCCGTTCGAGGGCCTCGGCCAGCAGCGCCTCGATCGCGGCGTCGTCGGCATCCCCGTCGACGGCGCGGCTCACGACTCCGTCCCCAGGCGCCGCAGCACCCGCGCCTTGGCCAGGAAGAACGCCTTGCGGGCCGCCGCCGCCGATGGGTAGCCGAGCTGCGTCGCGAGGTCCTCGAACGGCGTCGGCGTTTCGGCCGCAGTCAGCCTGGCATCGATCAGTTCGCGTTCGCGCGGCAGCAAGCCGGCGAGCGCCGTCTCGTAGCGCACCAGCGCGTCGCGCGTGATCAGCGGCTGCACCGGCTCCGCCTCGCGCCCCGGCAGCACGTCGTCGACGGTCGGTTCGCTGCGGCGCTGGTCGCGTTGCAGGGCCTGATGGAAGCGCACCGCGTCGACGAGGCGGTTCTGCATCAAGGCAGCGAGCCACGCCACGAACTGCCCCTCATCCGTGCCCTGGAAGCGCGGCAGGTCGCGCAGCACGCGCAGGAACACCTCCTGCACCACGTCACCGGTGCTGAACATCGCGGTGAGCCAGGGCTTGCGGGACCGGATGCCGGCCGACATCGCGTGGTGCACCTGCGCCTGCACCCGCGCGTAGTAGCGCGCGCAGAGGGTGTCGAGGGCGGCCGGTGAACCGGTTCGGGCGGCGGCGAGCAGTTCGGGCAGGTCGGCTGGAGCGTCCGTCACGCGCACGCGAGCATAGCCCGTCGAGCCATCGACGGATTTGCCGGAACGTACCGGCCGTCCGGCCGCCATGCGTGGTGCCGGACTCCCCGGCACGCCCCTTCGCGCCATGCGACGGCCGCGGCCCCGAACGAACACCACCCGTCCGATTTCGATCATGATCACCTGGCACCACCCCGCCCTCGTTTGCTCCCTCACCTTCGGCTCGCTGCTGTCGGCACAGATCCCGACCGCCCATCCGCAGGAGGCCATGCAGGGCGCGGCCCTCGTCGCTCCGTTCGGCATCCTGTTCGGGTCCGAGGCCGAGGCCCGCACGCAGATCCTGGTGCCGCGCCACGAGCTGCCGGCCGTGCCCGCCCAGCTGGTCGGCATCGAGGTCAGGGCGTCCTTCGGCGCACCGATGGTCTACACCTCGCTGCGCATCGACGTCGCCGAGACGAGTTCCACCCAGCTGCAGGCGACCTTCGCCAACAACCTGCCGACGCCGCTGACGACCGCGCTGAACGCCGCGGGCTACGTGCTGCCGTTCGTCAGCGGGACGTGGACGACGATCGCCTTCACCACGCCGCACACTTACAGCGGCAGCGCCGGTCTGGTCCTCGACATCCGCAAGGTCGTCAACCCGGGCAGCAGCCTCGCCTTGCAGGGCACCTTCACTCCGGCGTTGCCACTGCGCCTGGATCGGCCATTCATGCAGGTTGCCTCGGGCGCGATCGGCTCGGGGGCGGCGAATGCGACCGTGGCCAACGCGGCCGTGGGTCCGATCACCGTCCGGCTGCTGTGGAACAACACGCCGACGCTGCGCAACCGCTCCGACGCCACCACGGCGACCGGCGCGAGCCATGCGCTCGGCGGCCAGGTCGACCTCACTGTTCAGGCCGCACCGAACAGTCCCTGGTGGGTCGCCATCGCCTCGTCGTTCCTGGCGACGCCCGTGGCAGTCGGCGGCTTCGTCGGTGAGTACCGCCTCGACAACGCGCTGTTGATCGGCGGTAGCGTGCTCGATCCCCAAGGCCTCGCCACCGTGACGATCCCGCTGCCGACCTCGCCATCGTTCGTCGGCCTGTACTACGCCTACCAGGCCGTGGTTCTCGATCCGGCCAACGGCTCGCTCCGCTTCACCAACGGCACCGACCACTTCATCAACCCGTGAGTCGGGCCCGAGCCCGGCCCCGCGGATTTCCGGGAACACGGCGCGATGGGGGCCGCCTTGGCGGGTGTCGCCTCCCCTGCCATGTTCCCTTGCTCCACTGACCCATGTCGATCCGCCGCCACGCCGTGCTGACCACCACCGCTGCCCTGCCGTCCTTGCTCGCCCGCACCGCCCTCGTCGGTGCGCTGCTCACCACCTGGGGCGCGGCCCAGTGCCAGGTCGGCGCGCAGGTGGAGATCGGCGTCGGGGGCATCGACGACGAGGCGCTGGCCAGCGTGATGTGGGATCCGGACGGCGCGGGGCCGGCCGGCCCGCAACTGGTCCTCGGCGGCGAGTTCACGGTCGCCGGTGACATCGACGCCAACCATGTCGTGCTCTGCGATCCGGTGACCGAGCAGTGGTCGCCGCTCGGCAGCGGGCTCGACGGCACCGTGAAGGCGCTGGCGGTATCGCCGAGTGGCCAGCTCTACGCCGGGGGCGACTTCCAGATCGCGGGCGGCGTGACGGTGCGGGGCCTGGCGCGTTGGGACGGAGCCGTGTGGCAGCCCGTCGGCGGTCTCGCCAGCCTCGCGGCCTTCTACGTCAACGCACTGACGTTCCTGCCCAACGGCGACCTGATCGTGGCCGGCAATGGCATGCCGTTCGGAACGCTGCCCGGACGCCTCGCCCGCTGGAACGGCACCGCCTGGTCGTGGCTCGGTGGCGACGCCAACGACAACGTCTTCGCGGTGCGCACGATGCCCAACGGCGACCTCGTCGCCGGCGGCTGGTTCACGTCGATCGGCGGCACCGCGGCCACGTCCGTCGCCCGCTGGAACGGCACCGCGTGGTCACCGCTCGGTGCCGGCTTCAACAATGCGGTACGCACGCTGTCGACGACGAGCAACGGCACCCTCTTCGCCGGAGGCAGCTTCTCGGCATCCGGCAGCACCGCGACGAACTGCGTGGCGCAGTGGAACGGCACCGCCTGGCAGCCGCTCGGCTCGGGCTGCAGTGCCGCCGTGTTCGGCAGCCTCGTGGCGGCGAACGGCGACCTGGTCGTGGTCGGCGATTTCTCGACAGCCGGCGGGCAATCGGCCAAGGGCATCGCGCGGTGGAACGGCACCACGTGGTCGGACATGGGCACGGGGGGCTGGGCCATCGTGCAGTTCGGCACGTCGGTGATCGAGCTGCCGAACGGCGACGTGGTGGTCTGCAAGTACATGGGCCCGTACTGGAATGCGGGCCCCGGCCAACGCCTGATGCGCTGGACGGGCGCCGCCTGGCGCGCCATGGGCGACGGCATCGACGGGCAAGTGACCCAGGTGCTGACCATGCCCAATGGCGACGACCTCGTGCTCGGCTACTTCACGCGCATCGGCGGCTTCGCCGCCCCCTGGTGTGCGCGACGCGGCAGCGCCGGCTGGTCCACGCTCGGCAGCGGCCTCGACCGGGCGGCCGAATGCGCGCTGCTCGATGCCGGCGGCGACCTCATCGTCGGCGGCCGATTCACCACCGCCGGCGGCGCGCCCGCCGCGGGGCTCGCGCGCTGGGACGGCGGCGCCTGGCAGCCGATGCTGACGACGTTGACGGGCACGAACAATGCCGTGCTGGCCCTCGCCCGGCTGCCGAACGGCGACCTGCTGATCGCCGGGCAGTTCACCGCGGTCGACGGCGTCGCCGCCAACAACATCGCGCGGTGGGACGGCAGCGCGTGGCACGCGCTCGGCAGCGGCGTGCAGGGCGGTCCCGGATTCGTGCGGTGCCTGCTGGTGCTGCCGAACGGCGATGTGGTCGTCGGCGGCAACTTCACCAACGCCGGTGGGTCGGCGGTCACGTCGATCGCGCGCTGGAACGGCAGCACGTGGAGCCCGCTCGTGCCCTTCGCTACCAGCAACAACCTGGTGGCTTCGCTCGAGTTGCTGGACAACGGCGACATCCTGGCAACGGGCTCTTTCTACGTGTGGCCGAGCAACTCGCGCAATCTCGCCCGCTGGAACGGCACGACCTGGCAGCCGCTGGCCAGTGGGTTCACGTCGACGCAGTGGGACGCCATCGTGTTGCCCGACGGCGATCTGCTCGCCACCCACACGCCGTCGAGCGGGATCACGCGAATGCACCGCTTCAACGGCGTGAGCTGGACGCCCCTCGCCGCCA
>CAMAUH010000216.1 GCA_945861365.1 Candidatus Kuenenia stuttgartensis | reverse complement strand
TCGCCAGCAACCTCGACTGCGCCGATCCAGCGTGGCCCGGCAAGCCGTTCGTGGAAAAGCAGGTCCGCGGCATCGACGTGCGCATCGGTTCCTTGCTGCTGGAGCTGCCCGAGTCGCTGCGCGGCGAGGGTGCCGCGGTGAAGCTGCTGCCGGCGAAGGACGGCTACGCGCGCATGCTGGCTGGCAGCAAGCCGGAAGCGCGCCGCATCGTGTTCGTGCACGGCGACGAAGCGCCGATCCGCGCGCTGATCCCGCAGTTGCTGCCGGCTCCCGACCTCGTCATCGGCGTCGACCACGGCTACACGGAGCCGAGCCCGACCCCACAGTCGGTCGAAGGCGTGCCGCTGGTGTTCACCGGCATCCGCGGCCGCGTGCTGCTCGACGTGTGGTTGCACCGCGAAGCCAAGGGCGGACGCGCGACGTGCGAGCTGGTGCCATTGGTCGGCAGCAAGACGATCCCCGGCGGCGGCGGCGATCCCGACGTCAAGAACGTGATCCTCGACCACCGCAAGATGGTCAAGGAAGCGGGCGTGCTCGAACGCATGGCGCGGCTGAAGCCGACCCAGAGCGGCGCTGCCTACGTCGGCACCGCGACCTGCGCGACGTGCCACCCGACGGCCGCCGCGGCCTGGGGCAAGAGCGCGCATGCGCACGCCTGGGCGACGCTGGTCAAGGCCGAACAGGATCCCAAGCGCTACGGCTGGCCGGTCACCGCCTACCCCGAGTGCGTCAGCTGCCACGTCGTCGGCTACGGCGAGCAGACCGGCTTCGTGTCCGCCGCCGAGACGCCGCAGCTCGCCGACGTCGGCTGCGAGCGCTGCCATGGCCCGGGCAGCGTGCACATGGCGAACCCGGCGCAGAACAAGCTCGGCCTGATCGGCGGCGTGCAGGGCTCGGTGCTGTGCACGCAGTGCCACGACTTCGAGCAGTCGCCGAACTTCCTGTACGGCGACAAGTGGCCGCTGATCCAGCACGGCCGCGAAGCGAAGAAGTGACGAACGGCGACGGCGGCGCGCCATCGCGCACTTCGGTATGGTGCGCGCCCCATGCCTTCTCCCTCCCGTCGTGACTTCCTGATCGGCAGCGCGCTGGCTGGCAGCGCCGCCGCTCTCGCTCCCTCGGTCGCTGCCGCGACCCGCGCCCGCTCCCCCAACGACCGCCTGCGCATCGGCGTCGTCGGCTGCGGCGGCAAGGGCCTGTCGGACATGCAGGCCTGCGCCAAGAACCACGACATCACGGCACTGTGCGACGTCGACGAGGGCAAGGCCAAGCAGGCGCGCGCCGAGCAGCCGAAGGCCGCGTTCTACGAGGATTGGCGCGACCTGCTCGATCGCGAGAAGCTCGATGGCCTCGTGGTCAGCACGCCCGACCACCTGCACGCCGGCCCGGCGCTGGCCGCGATGGCGCGCGGCATCCACGTGTTCGTGCAGAAGCCGCTGTCGCACACGGTGCACGAAGCGCGCCTGCTGCGCGACGCTGCCCGCAAGACCAAGGTCATCACGTCGATGGGCAACCAGGGCACCTGCCTGGACGGCTTCCGCAGCGCTACCGAATGCGTGCGCGGCGGCGTGATCGGCAACGTCAAGGAAGTGCACGTGTGGACCGACCGGCCGATCTGGCCGCAGGGCATCGCGCGCCCCAAGCACGTCGACGCGATCCCGGCGACGCTGCGCTGGGACCTGTGGCTCGGGCCGGCAGCGTGGCGCCCCTACGCCGCCGGCAAGAAGGACGGCGACTTCAAGGGCTACTGCCCGTTCCACTGGCGCGGCTTCTGGGACTTCGGCACCGGCGCCCTCGGCGACATGGCCTGCCACGTCGCCAACCTGCCGTTCTTCGCGCTCGAGCTCGACGCACCGACGTCGATCGAAGCGACGAGCGACGGCCGCAACGACGAGACCGCACCGAAGCGCTCGACGATCCACTACCAGTTCCCGGCGCGCGGCAAGCGCGGCCCGGTGGCGTTCCACTGGTACGACGGCGGCGACCTGCCGCCCGCGGACCTGCTGCCCGGCGTCAAGCTGCGCAGCGGCGGCTTCCTGCTGGTCGGCGACAAGGGCATCCTGTACTCGCCGACCGACTACGGCGAGACGTTCGACATCTACGTCAACGGCCAGGTCGCGCAGTACGAGAAGCCGACACCGACGCTGCCGCGCTCGCCCGGCATCCACGACGAATGGCTGCAGGGCATCCTGACCAAGACGCAGCCGATGGCGAACTTCGAGTACGCGGCGCCGTTCACGGAGGCGATGCTGCTCGGCAACCTGGCGCTGCGCACCGGCGAACGCATCGAGTGGGACGCCGCCGCGATGAAGGTCACCAACTCCGCGGCGGCGACCGGGCTGCTGAGCAAGGTCTACCGGCGCGGCTTCGAACTGACCGTCGTCTGAGACGCGCCGAGCGGCGGGCAACCGCCCGTCACTTCGGCTTGCCGCAGTGGCGGTCGAGCCACGCACACATCTCGGCGAGGCACTGCAGCACGTTCTCGCGGCCGCGGTAGCCGTGGCTCTCGTGCGGCAGCATGCACAGGCGCGCCGTGGCGCCGTGCCCCTTCAGCGCCGCGAACATGCGGTGGCTCTGGATCGGGAACGTGCCGGGGTTGTTGTCGTCGCTGCCGTGGATCAGCAGCAGCGGCTCGTTGATGCGCTGCGCGTGCGCGAACGGCGACATCGCCTGGTAGATCTCCGGCGCCTCCCAGTAGGTGCGGTCCTCGTTCTGGAACCCGAACGGCGTCAGCGTGCGGTTGTAGGCGCCGGATCGCGCGATGCCGCAGGCGAACAGGTCGGTGTGCGCCAGCACGTTCGCGGTCATGAACGCGCCGTAGCTGTGGCCGGCGACCGCCAGCCGCGCGGTGTCGATGCAGCCGGTCTTGCCCAGCGCGTCGACGGCAGCCTGCGCGTTCTGCTGCAGCTGCAGCACGAACGTGTCGTTGGCCGACCGCTGTGGACCGACGATCGGCATCGCCGCGTCGTCGAACACCGCGTAGCCAGCCAGCAGCAGGAACAGGTGCGAACTGCCGGCGAGCCGCAGGTAGCGATTGGGCGTCGCACGTACCTGGCCGGCGTCGCTCGCCTGCGAGTACTCGAGCGGATAGGCCCACACGAGGCACGGCACCCGATCCCCCTCGCGGTAGCCCGGCGGCAGATACAGGGTGCCGCTCAATGGCACACCGTCCGCCCGTTCGTACTTGATCAACCGCTTCTGCACGGTGCGCGTCGCCTCGTGCGCCGGATCCGGGAAGGCCCGCAACAGCGTGCGCGTGGCGGTGCGACGGTCGAGCACGACCAGCGAGGGCGGCTCGGTCGGCGACTCGCTGCGCAGCAGCAGGCGGCGCGCGCCCGAGTCGAGGAAGCCGACGAACGTCTCGTGCCGACCTTCCTCCGCCTGGAACAAGCGCTCCTTCTTGCCGTCGTCGAGATTCCAGCGATCGACGAACGGGCGGTTGCCTTGCGGGGAGGCTCCTTCGCCGGCCAGGAACAGTTCGCTGCCCGCCATGCGCAGCACGCTGCGGCCATCGGCGGTGCGCTCGCCGATCGCCCGCCCCGGATCGCCGTACGCGTCCTGCGTCGAGCGATCCTGCAACTGCACGGCCGGCTTGCCGAGGTCGATCGCGTCATGGCGCCACAGCCGCTGCCGCCGCGCCTTGCGGTCGAACTCCACGGCGAGCACCAACTGGCCATCGCTGCCCCACTGCAGCCCACTCGCGCGATGTTCGGTGCGGAACCATGGCTGCACCTGCGCCGCGGGCTCGGCGAGGCGCATGAGCTGGTCGCGGAACGGCACGCTGCGGCGCGGATCCCCGCCATCGAGGGCCTCGGTCCACACCAGCGTGTGCGGCAGCACCGGCGCCCAATCGATGCCGCGCGGCCCCGCCGGCACACCGCCGATCGGCACGGCATCCTGCAGCGGCGTGCGCGCGACGCTGCGCAGCACGCGGCCCTCGAGATCGAGCAGTTCGACGACGCGAGGGAACGCCTGCAGCCCGATCACGAACGAGAACGGCCGCTCGACGCGCTCGACCAGCAGCATCGCACCGTCGGGGGACGGCTCCGCACGGTCGAACAGCCCCGGCGAACCGACGCGGCGCTGTTTGCCGGTGCCCGCATCGACGACGACCAGCTGGCTCTGGCCATAGTGCTCGAGCAACACCTCGTCGTGCGCGTCCTGCAGCAGATCCTGGTAGGTGCGCACCGGCGCCTGCTGCCCCGGCACAGCCTCCTGCACCTGCGGCCCGGGGGGCACCGACGGCCGTTCGGGGGCCGGGCCCGGCACCACGGTGGTCACCAGCAGTTGCTGCTGGTTCGGCAACCACTGCACGCCGGCCCCGAGCACCGTGTTCACGCGCACGCCCTCGATGCGCCGCGGCGCCGCGGTGGCGGGATCGGCGATCCACAGTTCGGCGCCGCCATCGGCGCGCCGCAGCAACGCGAACGCGCGATCGTCGGCACTCCACAGCGGCCCCGACCAGTCGCCCGGCAGCGGCACATCGATCGCGCGCTCCGCGCCCCCTTCGAGCGGCACCAACGTCATCGCCATGGTCTTGGTGCCCAGTTGCGGACCGTGGCTCTTCGGATCGATGCGCAAGCCGGCGAGCTTCAGGTGCGGGCGGGCCACGACCTCGAGCGACGGCAGCGGCTCGTGAGTCGTCAACACCAGCCAGTGCCGCTGTGGCGACAGCGCCGCATCGGGAGCACCCGGCGCATCGACGAGCTGCGCGATCGCGGCCGGCGGCCGCGACCACGACGCACCCGGCTGCTGGGCCACGATGGGCGCCAACGCGCCGACGCACGACGACCACACCAAGAACGCACGACCCGCTGCCTGCACGTGATCCATGTTCCTCCGGGGAGATACGGAGGCTTACGGGCAGTCACGCACTGCTGCACGGGCGCGGCGCGAAATCGCGCCGGGAGCGCGCAGTTCAGCGAGTCGCGATGCGATCGAGCGACTCGCGGTGCTTCTGCGCGAAGGTCTCGCGGAAGTCGATGCCGTCGACGAAGTCGAGGCGCGAGTCGGAAGACCGTCGGCTCAGCAGCTCGGCATCGATCAGGTTGAACACGATCTCGCCGAAGTCGGCCGAGCGGCGCACACCCCACCGCTCGAACACCAGCGCGGCCATCGGGCCGAACTGCTCCGATGCGTGCTCCTGGATGCCCGCGAGCAGTTCGCGACCACCGACGTGGCGCTCCTCGCCGTTCATCTGTTCGCGGCCCAGACGCGTCATCGTGAAATCGAGCGCATCGAGCACGAAGTAGTAGGCATGGCGCGAGAACCGACGATCTCGTCGGCGCACACCCTGGATCTTCTCTTCGAGCAAGTCCTGTTCAGCTGCAGCCATCGACACGGTTCCTTTGCTGACGAAACGGCGTCCTACCGACGCCGCTATCGACACATCTGGAACCGCCCTTGAGCCGCTGCGAGTGACCGCTCGCCGCGACCCCACCACGCATCCCCACTGGCAACCGCACGCCCCTCGCGCGCGGGCCGATCATGGCCGGAACTGTACGAGGCATGCCGTGAGCACCTGTTCGGCCGGGATCTGCAGATCGAGATCCCGTTCGGCATGCAGCGTCGTTTCGAGCCACGTCGTCCATGGTTCTGCAGGCCGCGCACCGTAGGTAGCGCCCGGATCGTCCGCAAGGTGCAGGCAGCGCGCGCGCAGCTCGCTGCGCAACAGCCACAGGAACGTGCGGGCCGCCTCGAGCTCGAACCGGCGCTCCTTCGCCTGCTCCAGCACTGCGCGCGCCGTCGCGACGGGACGCAAGACCTTGGGATCGGCGAGCAGGGTCCGCACGAGATCGTGGAGCTGTACCACGCGTTCGGTGCATGCCGACAGGGCCTGTCCAAGGCTGCCACGGGCTACCGCAAGCGCGCCCGGGAAGCGGTCGCCGCGCATCGGCAACCGCGCGCGCAATTGTTCTTCGATGACGGAATTCCCGAGCGGCAGCACCCCGAGGCGCTGCACGCGCGAGTGCACCGTCGGCAGCAACTGCTCCGGGCGCGCCGCCTCGAGCAGCAGGAACGTGGCGACGCCAGGCTCTTCGAGGGTCTTCAGCAGGGCGTTCTGCCCCTCCTCGTCGAGGTGGTCCGCATCCTTGATGACCAGCACCCGCGCCCGGCCGGTCACCGCATGCCGCTGCAGCGTGACCTGCGCCGCACGCACCTGGTCGACCTTGATGACGTAGTAGCTCTTCTTCAGCTCGTCGTGCTCGCGCTCGTCCTGCGCGCGATCGAGCACGTGCACATCCGGATGGCGACCGTTCGCGACCTGCGTGCAGGTGCGGCAGACGCCACACGGCGCCTCCGCATCGAGGTCCGACGGGCACAGCAGCGCCGCGGTGAGCCAATCGATGACCGTGGTCTTGCCGATGCCACGCGCGCCGGTGACCAGGAACCCGTGCGGCAAGCGCAGCCCGCGGGCCAGTCGCAACCAACGCTGCAACGCCTCCCCCTGACCCAGCGGCGCCTGCAATCGGCGACCACCTCCTGCCGTACCGGACGCCGAGCTGGCCGTCGGGTCGTCGACGCCGTCGAACTCGTACTCGTTCACGGCGACCACCGCGCCAGGGCGCGCTGCAGCTCGGCCTGCACTTCGGCGAACGACCGGCTCGCATCGATCACGCGCGCGCGCGGCTCCAGGGCGGCGGCCTGCAGGTAGCCCTGGCGCACCCGCTCGTGGTAATCGGCGCCGCGAGCCTCGATGCGGTCGTGGGTGCGCGCCGCGCGGCGCGCGTGCGAAACGGCGCTCGGCACGTCGAGCACGCACAACAGATCCGGCAGGCAGGCGCCGTGCACGGCACGGGTCAGATCGAACAACCAGTCGACCGGCAGGCCCGGCCGCGATGCCAGGCCCTGATACACCACCGTCGACAGGTAGCAGCGCTCGGCCACGACCCACTCGCCACGCTGCAGCGCTGGCGCGATGACGTTGGCCACCAACTCCGCCCGGGCCGCCGAGAACAGCAGCGCTTCGGTGATCGGTCGCAGTTCCCCGGTCTGCGGCGACAGCAACAACTGCCGCAACGCCTCACCGACCGGCGTCGAGCCCGGCTCACGCACGTGGTGCACGACGAGGCCGCGGGCGCGCAGGAAGGCGCTCAGCGCCACCGCCTGCGAGCTCTTGCCACAACCGTCGGGGCCGTCCAGCGCCACGTAGCAGCTCACGCCAGTTCCTCGAGCAGTTGCCGCAAGTCGGTCGAACTCGCCAACTCCTCCTGCAGCGACAGCGCCATGTAGCTGACCGCCGCACGCGTGCGACCACCGAGGAAGCGGCCGACT
>CAMAUH010000215.1 GCA_945861365.1 Candidatus Kuenenia stuttgartensis | reverse complement strand
AGGTCGGCCGCGCCGGAAACCTCGGGGTGGGGCGTTGCCAACGCGGTGGAGCCCACTATCTTCTGCCACTTCCCCGCAAGCCGGATCCACGATCCCAAGGTCTCCCATGCTTCGCCGAGTTCTCGTCGCCGTGTTGTGTGCGGCCAGCGCCATGGTCCTGGCGCGGCCAGCTGCCCCGCAATGATGAGGGAAATCCTCGGCTCCCAGTTGGGCGCCTTCTGACACGACGGGTGGTGGTGGAGCTGCAGGCGGCAACGGTGGCGGATCGCCAGGTGGTGGTGCGCCCGGAGCTGCCGGCGGTCAACCGGCGCCGGGTGCTACCCCGGGCGGCGGCGGCATCCCGTTGGACTTCCGTCGCGGCAAGACCGTCAAGTCTCTGCTGAAGATCGACTGGGTGTATCCGGTCTGGAAACCCGTGGTCACTCCGTCGGCCAACCCGGGCGCCACCGCGGCCCCGCAGATCGAACGCGCCCTGCCGCTGCAGCAGGCCTACGAACTCGTCACCGACGGGGATCGCCGGCCCGTGTTGATCTTGCGGGAGTGCGAGAAGTGCAAGGGCACCGACCACGCGCTGTTGGCGATGCGACTCGACAACGAGCAGACCGTGCTGCTGACGCACTGGTTCCGCTGCGTGAAGCTGCCGCCGAACGTGATGACGGAGAACCACCCGTTCTACAACCTGTTCAAGCGCGAGAAGGAAGGCGACCGCATCCCGCACCTGTTCTTCGTCGACCCCGATGGCTCCAACAAGACGGAGCTGCCCGGCGACCAGACGCAGACGGTGTTGTGGGCGACGATGTTCAGCTTCCTCGAGCGCTGCTACAGCGAAGACGCCAAGGCGGCGATCAAGCAACTGCGACCCCTGTTGAGTCAGTACGACAAGTGCGATGCCGAGGAGCAGTTGATCAAGAACCGCCTGGACAAGGAGCTGGAGAAGAACGGCCCCGCTTCGCCCAAGCTCAAGGAGCTCGATGCGGACCTCGTCAAGGTCGCCAAGCAGCGCGAGAAGCTGCGAGCCAAGGAACGTGAGCTGCGCGACCTCGCCTTGAAGTCGCTGGCGGCAACCCCGCCGGCAGGTTCACCGCCGGGGGCAGCGCCCGCCGGCAAGCCCGCCGCGCCCGCGGCCAAGTGAGTCCCGTCGCCCACCGCCCGAACGGGTGGTGGGCTCCTTCCAACGATGCGTGACCACCTGGCCATCCTGCGAGTCCTGCTGTTGCTCGCGCTCGGTCTTGCGTGTGCCGGTCAGGACCGGCCGGGCAGCAAGGAAGAGGACGAGGTCAGCAAAGCGCTGCTCGATCCGTTCACCGGTGGCGACCAGGCCGTCTTGGTGGCCGCCGGGCACGTGGCCTATGGCCCGTTTCCGTGGGTCGATGGGTATCGCACGACCGACGTCGACAAGGTGCTCGGCGAGAACCGGGTGTTGTGGTTGGAGACCGCGCACTTCCGGTTCGGCTGCAATCTGCGCTCGTGCGGGTGGCCCGAGGACGGGGACGAGCGCAAGTTCCTGCTCGACGAGCTGCGTGCACTGCACAAGTTGCTGCCAAAGGTGCCCGAGAAGCCGAAGCGCTTCGAGCCGTGGCTGCGGCTGCACCTGTATGCGCAGCGCTGCGAGAAGGCCTACGCCGAGTTCCAAAAGCTCGTCGGGGTCACCGACGCCGATTTCGCCACGGCGGGCGGTGGCCGCTACCTGGGCATGCCGGACAAGCTGCCGGTGCTGCTCTTCCAGAAGAAGTCCGACATGGTCCGCTACATGGACCGGTTCTGTGGCCGCAAGGACGACACTTCGCTGCGCTTCTGGCACGAGAAGTCGCGGCTGATGTCGCTGACGGTCAACGTCGAAGGCTTCGAGGGCATGACCGAGTTCGGGTTGCATGGCCACGTCGTGCATGCGATGTGGCACAACCTGATGAACGGCTACAACGGCTTTGGCTACCCGCTGCCGCTGTGGTTGACGGAAGGGACCGCGCACTGGTACTCGCGCAAGCTGCCGAGCAAGTTCCTGAACGTGCAGATCAAGGACGACGAGGCGGTCGCCGAGGACAAGCAGACCAATTGGCCGGTGAAGGTCCGGAAGCGGGCGCAGCACGACGGCGTCTGCTTCCCGTTCGCGAAGATGGTCGAATGGACCAAGTGGGAGGAGCTGGGCTACCACGCCCATTCGCAGTCGTGGTCGCGGGTCGACTTCCTGATGCAGCAGGATCCGGCGAAGTTCGGCCTGCTGCTGCGCAAGCTGAAGTCGGTGCCGGCGGACGGCACCTACGAGGGCCAGTCGGCGCAGATCCGGTCCCTGTCGATGCAGCTGCTGCAGGAGCTGTATGGCCTCGACGCGGCGAGCTTCGATGCGAAGTGGCGCGAGTGGGTGCTGAAGACGTACCCGAAGAAGTAGCTTCGGCGGCATGCAGGCATCCCATCTCCTCGCCATCGCTGCCGCCGGCAGCGTCGGTGCCCTGGCGCGCCACCTGCTGGTGACCGCCGTGCAGGCCGCATGGCCCGGCACCGCGTGGGCGATCGCAGCGGTCAACCTCGTCGGTTGCTTCGGCTTCGGCGTGTGCTTCGGTCTGGGCTCGGGGCGCTGGTCGCCGGTCGTCGCCGCCGCGGTGCTGGTCGGGTTCTTCGGCGCGTTCACGACGTTCTCGTCGTTCGCGGCCGAGTGCCACGCGCAGCTTTTGGCGCGGCAATGGGGCCAGCTGCTCGCGAACCTGCTGCTGCAGAACGTCATCGGCATCGCCGCTTTGGCGGCCGGCGTCGGGCTCGGCAAGATGGCTGCCGGCAGCACCTGAGTCGCGGCGCTCGCCACGGCCCAGCAGTCCGTCTGGAACCGCTGGAACCGACGCTGACAGCGCGCTGATGAGCCTTGGCAGCGCCGGCGCGGCGGCCAGCGATTGCAAGCAGTGGCGCCGGTAAGCGCTAGCATCCGCGGCGCCCATGTCCTTGTCCCGCCCGTTGGTGGTCGTCGTCGCCATCGCCGTCATGGCGCTCGCGGCCTTCGTGC
Organism: Candidatus Kuenenia stuttgartensis; assembly: GCA_945861365.1. Classification (GTDB taxonomy): domain Bacteria; phylum Planctomycetota; class UBA1135; order UBA1135; family UBA2386; genus UBA2386. Next base: position 4,305 of record CAMAUH010000215.1, on the reverse strand, counting down.
TGTGGCGCATGCCGGCCGAGGTGAAAGCACCGGTCGGGCCCGCGGTGGCCTCGGGTGTCGTGCAAGGACACGTCTACACCGGTTGCGCCGACGAGCCGGACGACGTGAATCCGCTGACGGCGCACACGTCGAGCGCGCGCCGGCTGGTGCTCGCCTACACGCACGAACCGCTGCTCGAGATCGATCCGCGCAGCGGCGAGCTGCGGCCGGCGCTGGCCAGCGCGTTCGAAGTGGCGGCCGATGGTCGCTCGTGCGTGTTCACGCTGCGTGAAGGCGTGCAGTTCGCCGATGGCGCGCCGATGACGATGGCCGACGTGCTGTTCGGCTGGGAACTCCATCGCGCGAAGCACCTGCCGGTGGGCTTCATGCTCGACGCGTTCCAGCGCGTCGAAGCCGTCGACGTGCTCGACGAGCGCCGCTTCCGCGTGCACTTCAAGGACGTGCACTACGCGGCCTGCCAGGCGGTGGGCTGTGCGTGGCTCGTGCCGCAGAAGGCGTTCTTCGTGCAGCGCGTCGCGTCGGCGCTGCCGGCCGGCGAGCCGGTGCCGGCGATCGACAGCCGGGAGTTCGCCGCCGCGGTCGATCGCATCGATCTCGAGTGCGGGCCCGGCACCGGCCCGTACATGCTGCGCAACGAGCGCGACGGGGTCAGCACCTGGCAGGTGCGGCAGAGCCTGCTGCTGGTGCGCAACGAACACTGCTGGCGCCGGCAGGTCTACCCAGGCTCGTGGAACTTCGCGGGCATCCGCACGCTGGTGCGCGACGAGGCGGCGGCGACCAACGCGCTGCTGCTCGGCGAGATCGACTGGTTCAGCAGCGGCCGCATCGACGAACTGCGGGCCAGCCACGCCGCGGTCGAGGCGAACTACCGCAAGCTGGTCTACGACTACGACACGCTGGGCGTCTACCGCGTGCTGTGGAACTGCCAGCGCAAGCCGTTCGACGACCCGCGGGTGCGGCGCGCGCTCGGCATGCTGTTCGACCGGGCGGCGATCGTCGCCTGCTGCGGTGGGGCGGCTGTGCCGGCGTTGGCGCACACCAAACCGGATCGGCCCGAGTATCCGGTCGACCTGCCGGCGCCGCGCTTCGACCCGGTGGCCGCCCGCCAACTGCTGCGCGAGGCGGGCTTCGATCCGGCGACGGGCCCGGCGCTGCGGGTCGTGCTGGTGGCGGCGCAGGGCACCATGGTGCTGCGCCGCATCGGCGAGATGTTCGCGGATGCCTGCAAGACCGCCGGCGTCGAGCTCGACCTGCGGCCGCGCGACATCCCCGGCTACCTGGCGGCGCGCAAGTCCGGCGAGTGGGATGGCCTCCTGGTCATGCAGTCGTTCCGTTCGTTCGGCGACCCCTTCGACCTGCTGCACAGCACCGGCACCGAGAACTGGGGCAAGTGGCAGAGTGCCGAGGCCGATCGGCTGGTCGCGGCGGCGCGGGCCGAGCTGGATCCTGTGGCGCGGGTGAGCCTGTGGCAGCAGCTGCACCACATCGTGCACGAGCAGCAACCGGCTGCGCTGCTGGTGCACCCCAAGGTCGCCATGCTGCTGTCCGTGCACGTGCAGGATGCAGTGGCTGGCAAGACCGGGCTGGCGGTCGATCGCGCCTACGTGCCGCTGCGGTTCCAGCGGCAGTGAGCCGCCGTCGCGGCTTGGCGCACTGCTTGGCGGCGGGGGCCCTGCCTGGAAGCGAGAGCCCTGCCTGGCGGCTGGCTCGTGCCGGCTGGGTCGTCGTGGCGGCTCACCCTGGGGGCCGGCCTGTTCGCGAGAGCTGAGGGGTGGTGGAGAGTAGGGGAGTCGAACCCCTGACCTCGACAATGCCATTGTCGCGCTCTACCAACTGAGCTAACTCCCCGCCCGATCAGCCAACTCGCGAACGTCGCGTGCGGGGTGTGCCGGACCGCGGGGAGCCGCGAACCGACGCGCCTGCGCGCGAGGGACGAGGAAGTTAGCGAGCACTTCGTGAAGTTCAAGCAGCTTCTCAGCGCGGCGAACCCTCACGATCCTGCGGCGAAAGGTGGCTGGTCGCGTTGCGGAACTCTCGTTAGCTTCGCGCGGACGTTCCGACGACCGGATCGGTCACGACAGCGTGTGCAGCCGCGACGCGGCGGCGCTGGCGGCGGTCGGTGGAGCGTTTGGCGGTCGCGGTGTCCGCCGACATCGCAGAGAGGCACCATGGTCAAGCAAGGTTCGTTCTTCCAGCGCCTGAAGGAGCGCTTTGGCTCGGGGTCAGGGGTTCGGGTCGATTCGCGCGGCAACGAGGTTCGTCCCGGCAGCGCGCCGAATGCCGCGGCAGGCAAGCCTGCAGCGCGCACCGACAAGCCGGCGCCGGCCCGCGTCGAGCCGGAACGCGCGCCAGTCCGTGAACTGGCGACCGAGTTCGCGCCCGCGGAAGTCCGCTCGGGCCGCAAGCTGTCCGAGCGCGAGGAAGCGATGCTGGCGCTGGGCACGCATTTCCAGGAACTGACGTCGCTGCTGCGCGGTTCGCAGGCGCGCGTCGACGACCAGCTGACGCGCATCGTCGATGCGACCGGTTCGCTGGCGGCGCTGCCGGCACTCGGCCAGCAGCAGCTCGACACGCTGCGCGCCTTGTCGGCGCAGATGGAGCGGCAGAACGCGCTTGGCGAGCAGATGGCGACGACGCTGACGAAGCTGCCGAACCTGCTGCAGAACGTCGAGCAGGCGCTGGCCCGCGCCGCGCAGACCGACGAGCGCACGTCGGCGACGGTGCGCGAGTTCCAGACGACGATGGATCGCATCCATGCGTCGATGGGCCAGATGGTCAACCACAGCGAGCAGCACGTGAAGACCGCGCAGAGCCTCGCCGAGCGCCGCGACGAGGAACTGAAGAACCTGGCCGGCACCATTTCGCAGTCGCAGCAGCGCGCGGTCGACGAGCTGCAGCGCACCACCGGCAAGACGCTGCAGTCGCTGCAGCAGACGCACGAGGATGGCCTGACCTCGCTGCGGCGCACGCACGAGGACCAGAGCAACCGGCTGCAGCGCGTCGTGCAGGAGCACGCCGGCTGGAACCGCGCGGTGCTGGTCGGCATCGGCTTCGTCGTGCTCGGCATCGGCGCGTTGATCGTGCTGCAGCTGTTCCGGTGAGCGGCCGGGCGGAACGGCGGCTGTGGCTGGTCCGCCACGGCGAGACCGAGGGCCAATCGTCGATCCGTTTCCACGGCAGCAACGACGTGCGCCTGTCCGACCACGGCCGCGCGCAGATCCGCGCGCTGGCGCCGTTGCTGCAGCACGTGCCGTTCGCGCACGTCGTGCATTCGCCGCTGCAGCGCGCCGTCGAGTCGGCCGCGCTGCTCGCGGCGGCCTGCAACGTGCCGTTCCCGCGGCTGCGGATCGAAGAGCGATTGCGCGAGATCTCGTTCGGCGAGTGCGAGGGCATGACCGAGGGCGAGATCGCCGCCGCGTTCCCGGCGTTCTTCGCCAGCTTCCGCGCCGGCACGCACACCACGTTCCCGGGCGGGGAGCCGCGGGCGGCCTTCGCGCAGCGGGTGGCGCAGGCGATGCACGAACTCGCGGCCGGCGACTGGCACGGGGACCTGCTGGTGGTGTCGCATCGCGGCACCGTGCGGCAGGCGCTGCGCGCGCTGCTCGCCGTGCCGGCGGGCCAGCCGGACGAGTTCGGCGTCGAACTCGGCAGCCTCAGCGTCGTGCGACAGCAGGACAGTGGCTGGCAGCTGGAAGCGCTCGGCCTGTTGCCATAGCGCTCCCTTCCCTCGGCCGTGGCGATGCGCGATCCTGTTCGCCACGAATGATCCACCCGACTCCGCGCCTGCGCTTCGCGCCGTCCCCGACCGGTCCACTGCACCTCGGTGGCGCCCGCACCGCGATGTACAACTGGGCTGCCGCGCGCGCGCTGGGCGGCACCTTCCTGCTGCGCATCGAGGACACCGACCAGGCGCGCAGCACCGACGCGTCGCTGCAGATCATCCTGGCCGGCCTGCGCTGGCTCGGCATCGACTGGGACGAGGGCCCCGAGAAGGGCGGCGATTTCGGGCCCTACTTCCAGATGCAGCGCCTGCAGCTGTACCGCGAGGCCGCCGACCGCCTGCTGCAGATGGGCCACGCCTACCTGTGCTACTGCACGACCGACGAGATCGAGGCGGGCCGCAAGGAGATGGAGGCCGCCAAGCTCGGCTTCGCTGGCTACAACCGGCGCTGCCGGTCGCTGACGCCGGCACAGCGGGCCGCGTTCGAGACCGAGGGCCGCAAGCCCAACGTGCGCTTCAAGATGCCCGACGCGCGGGTCATGAACGTGCACGACCTGGTGCGCGGCGACGTCGAGGTCAACACC